>CAZIZE010000026.1:0-51543 GCA_964543655.1 uncultured bacterium | reverse complement strand
ATCAAACTCTCCATCTTTTTATCTTTTAACTTTATCTCTTTTAGCTGCACCACCTATCTCTTTTCAATGAACCCTCTCCTTAACGGGAGACGACGATTATCACCTTTTTACACTCTTGTCAATACTTTTTTTACCCTTTTTTTAACTTAACCTCTTTTTTAATGTAATACCTATTTCTGCTGGTGTTTTAGCTACCATAATTCCACACTCTTCAAGTGTTTTTATTTTCTCTGCTGCTGTGCCTTTCCCTCCTGAAATAATAGCCCCAGCATGTCCCATTCTTCTTCCAGGAGGTGCTGTTTGACCTGCAATAAAAGCAACAACTGGTTTATTAAAATTATTTTTAATAAATTCTGCTGCTTCCTCTTCTGCTGTACCACCAATTTCACCTATCAATACAACAGCTTCTGTATCGTTATCATCTTTGAATAATTTTAAAATATCCACAAAAGATGAGCCTATTATTGGGTCACCACCAATTCCAACACAAGTGGACTGGCCATAGCCAACATCACAAATTTGAGAAACAGCTTCATAAGTGAGAGTACCACTACGAGAAATTACTCCAATAGTACCTTCCCTATGTATAAATCCAGGCATAATTCCAACTTTTGCTTTACCTGGAGAAATAACACCTGGGCAGTTAGGACCAATTAGTTTAACACCTCTTCTATCTACATAATTTTTAGCTTTCATCATATCTAATACTGGTATACCTTCTGTAATACATACTATCAAATCAACTCCTGCATCAGCAGCTTCCATAATTGCATCAGCAGCAAATGGTGGTGGAACAAAAATCATAGAAGTATTTGCACCTGTATTTTTAACAGCATCTTCTACTGTGTTAAATATTGGAACACTATTTTCAAATTTTAATCCACCTTTACCTGGAGTTACTCCTGCTACTATATTTGTACCATACTCCAAACACGCTTTAGCATGAAAAGAACCTTCATTACCTGTTATACCTTGAACAACAAGTCTGGTATTTTTATCAACAAGAATACTCATATATTTCCTCCTTTATTAAAAAATTTATTTTGCAAGTTCAACTGCTTTTTCAGCAGCCTCTTTCAAACTATCTGCAGTGTAAAAGTTTAGCCCTGAATCATCTATTATTTTTCTTGCTTCTTCTGAATTTGTCCCTTTTAATCTAATAACAACAGGAACATTTATATCAACCATTTTTGTTGCTTCCAAAATCCCATTTGCTATTCTATCACATCTAACAATCCCACCAAATATATTAACTAAAACAGCCTTAACATTTTTATCATTTAAAATTATTCTAAATGCGTTTGCCACAGCTTCAACATTAGCTCCTCCACCAACATCAAGGAAGTTAGCAGGCTCTCCACCAGCATATTTTATAATATCCATTGTAGCCATTGCAAGCCCTGCACCATTTACCATGCAACCAACATTTCCATCAAGTTTTATATAACTTAAATTAAATTTGCTTGCTTCTATTTCCATAGGCTCTTCTTCACTTAAATCTCTAAGCTCCTGAATATCTTTATGTCTAAATAGCGCATTATCATCAAAATTTATCTTTGCATCAAGAGCCATAATTTTATTTTCACCTGTAATAATCAATGGATTTATTTCTGCAAGAGAACAATCATTGTCAACAAAAGCATTATAAAGTGCTGTTACAAATTTATTAAAATCTCTTACCAAAGCTTTATCAAAATTTAATTTATATCCAAGTTTTGTTACTTGAAAAGGTCTTAGCCCAACACATAGATCTACATACTCTTTTAAAATTTTTTCAGGGCTTTTAGCAGCAACTTCTTCTATTTCAACACCCCCCTCTTCACTTGCCATAATTACAATAGCATTTTTACTTCTATCAACAACCATACCTAAATATAGCTCCTTTTTAATTTCAACACCTTGCTCAATAAGCAATCTCTTTACTTCTTTACCTTCTATTCCAGTCTGGTGGGTTACTAACTTTTTACCAAGCATTGATTTTGCAGCTTCATAAGCTTCATCCTCTCCATTAACCACTTTAACTCCACCTGCTTTCCCTCTACCACCTGCATGAATCTGTGCTTTTACAACAACTGTGCCACCACCTAATTCTCGAACTGCTTTTTTCACTTCATCAAGACTAAAAACAACTCTACTTTCAGGAACTGCTGCACCATATTTTTTAATAATTTCTTTTGCCTGATATTCATGAATTTTCATATTTCCTCCTCAAAATAAAATATTTTATTTTAAAATCTTGTATACAATATTTAACAATATTAGTCAATAATTCTTGAAAATATTTTTATTTTCCTATAAAGAGCAATTATGGATAAAAACAATTACAATTTTAATGAATTAAAAAATATTTTAAAAAAATTAAGAGCACCAGATGGTTGCCCATGGGATAAAGCACAAACCTCTCAATCACTAATTCCTCAATTTATAGAAGAGGTTTATGAATTAGTTGATGCTATATATGAGAACTCTTCTGAAAAAATCAAAGAAGAATTAGGAGATGTTCTACTTCATATTTTATTTCAAATAATTATAGCTGAAGAAGATAATCTATTTAAACAGGAAGATGTTTTTAAAGAAATAATTGAAAAAATTATTAGAAGACATCCCCATGTGTTTGGTAATTTGAAAACAGATGATATTGATATTATTAATAAAAATTGGGAACAAATAAAAAAATTAGAAAAAGGTAAGGAAAACAGGTCTATTCTTGATGGAGTTCCAAAGCACCTTCCTGAACTTTCAAAAGCTTATAAGCTTACCAAAAAAGCTGCAAAGGTGGGGTTTGACTGGCCAAATCTTGCAAATATATTGGAAAAGCTAAATGAAGAATTTTCTGAGCTTGAAGAAGCATTAATAGAAAACAACTTGAAAAACATTGAGGAAGAAATTGGAGATCTATTCTTTATGTTAGTTAATCTCTGTAGATTTTTAAAAATAAATCCAGAGGAAGCTCTTAGAAAAACCAATTACAAATTTATAAAACGATTCAATTTTATAGAAAAAAATATTGATATTTATAATAGCAATCTTGAGGAAATGGACAAATATTGGGAAAAATGTAAAAATTAGGTAAAAACTGTGAATTTTTCAGCATCATTATTTTTATTGAATGAGATTTATATTGTAATTACAATATGTTATGTTTTTGCTTTTAATTTTAACAACTTTCATAGATATTTCACAAAAACTGTTAATAACCTGTTAATTCACCTGTGAGTAATATCTTTTTTAAGTATATATCTTTTAATTTTTTTCAAATTGAACATATTTTAAGCAGAGATTAAATGAAAATAGTATTCATTCCCAAATTATTTTTAAGTTATATAAATTTTAATATAAAAAAAACTCCTCTCCTTGCTGGTTATAAAATTACGTATAATTGTAACCTTAAATGTAAACATTGTCCCTTCTGGAAAATAAATAACCATAAAAACCCAAAATTTTCTGAAATAAAAAGAGTTTTAAATCAATTGAGTAGTAGTGGAGCAAAGCTAATTATTTTTGAAGGTGGTGAACCAACTTCTTGGAATGATGGAAAATATACTTTTAATGATATTCTAAAATATGCTAAAAGAAAATTTTTAAGTGTAAATTTCACAACAAATGGCATTAATGGATTTGATTTTGACGCTGATGCTATATGGGTTAGCATTGATGGACTTGAAAAAACTCATGACAAAATTAGAGGAAAAGGTATCTTTAAAACTGTTGTTAACAATTTAAAAGAATTTAAAAAATTTTCAAGTTTTTTTAGAAATAAACCTAAAATCTTTGCAAATATATGCATTTCAACTGAAAATTACAGAGAAATACCTCTGTTAATAATATTATTGAACAACCTTGTAGATGGCTTTACAATACAATTTTATTATCCTTATGAGAATAACTTTAAATTTTTCTTACCATTGGAAAAAAGGATCAAAATCTTAAATAAACTTAAAGAGTTGAAAAGAAATGGATACAAAATATTAAACTCATATTCTACTCTTGACAACTTAAAACATAATACCTGGAAGTGTAAACCTGAAGGGCTTATAAATGCAGAACCAAATGGTACAATAAATCATGGTTGTTATATAAAAAACCGAGGCACAATTAATTGCAAATATTGCGGCTTTGCAGCTCATGTTGAGCTTTCCAAAGCACTTTCTTTGTCACTGCCATCTATTATGGTTGGGATGAAAATATTTTTCTAAGATTTATGCTTTGGTATAGGTAAATATTCAACAGATGGCATCCTTCTAACAGGTTGAGGATAAAGACTCATAAGCTGCATAATCTCAACTGGCATTTTATCAGAAACTTTAAAGCCAAGTGCTTTAGCTTCATCAAAAGTAATTGGATAATCATGAGTCCATTTACCAGTAGATAAAAGCTTGGAAAGCTCTTTGGCTTTTTCATTATCATAATTACCCTCTAAAAGTTCATAAACAGCTTTTTCTACCTGTTTTATAGCCTTTTCTGCTACATCAGACAAAATTAAAGTTTTATCATCTATCTTATCAATTGATTTTATATCCTTTAATTTAATTAAGGACGCTGCTGGATATTCACCAAGCTGGGGATCAACTGGACCAAGAACTGCATTTTCACTCATAACAATCTCATCTGCAGCAAGTGATATTAGAGTACCTCCACTCATTGCATAATGAGGAACAAAAACTGTAACCTTACCTTTATGCTTCTTTAAAGCACGTGCAATCTGTAAAGATGCAAGAACAAGACCACCTGGAGTATGTAAAACTAAATCAATAGGCACGTCATCATCTGTAAGTTGAATAGCTCTCAAAACTTCCTCTGAATCTTGAATGTTAATATATTTATAAAATGGAAATCCTAAAAAACTCATTGTCTCTTGTCTATGAACAAGCAATATTAATCTTGAGCCTCTTTTTTTCTCTATTTTTGCTATTAATCTCTGTCTTGATGATTCTATCATCCTCTGCTTAATTACAGGCTGAAGGGCAATAATCATTAGAAAAAACCAGAACATTTCATATCCATATCCTCCACCATTCATTTATGCCTCCTTCAAAACTTTTTAAAATTATAACATTTCATTATCTTTCTCAATGTACATATAAAAACAAAAATTGTCAAATGAATTTATTAATGAAAATTGTAATAATAATATTCATCAGCGAAATAATCTCTATGCTCATTTTTAAACAACTTTTGCAAAATCATACCTGCAACAAAACCACCAATATGTGCCCACCATGCAATACTTGCTACATGAGAAGAAGCAAAAAGCATATAAGTACCTGAAAAAAGCTGTGATAAAAACCAGAATCCTAAAAAAATTACAGCAGGTATTTCTATAAAAAATGGTAGAAAAAATATAGGTATAAGTGTAAGGATACGTGACCGTGGAAACATTACAAAATATGCTCCCATTACACCAGCAATTGCCCCTGATGCTCCAATTACTGGAACTGTTGAATTAGAATTAAAATAGTAGTGAGTAAAACTTGCAATAAGTCCACAAATAATATAGAAAATTAAAAAACCAAAATGGCCAAACTTATCCTCTACATTATCTCCAAACAACCACAAACACCACATATTACTGATAATATGAAACCACCCACCATGCAAAAACATACAGGTAAAAAATGGCCAATAATTATCAAAATGCAACCCCAAAAATGTTGCCCATTGAGGATGAGAATACCTCGCCGGGACAAGCCCAAAAGTATACAATAATATATTTAATGAATGAGGAGGAAGTGATAACTCATAAAAAAAAATCAAAACATTAACAATAATCAGCAGATATGTTATAAAAGGTGTATGCCTATGTGGAATGGTATCTTTTAATGGAATCATAAAAAAATTAACCTATATCTGAATTTTTAAAGATAAAGGCATCAGGAAAATCCTGATACCTGATTAATTAAATTTGGATTAAAACATCGCAGGATCTCTGAAAACACCATACACATCTCTAAAAACATCACAAATCTCTTGTAAAGTAGCATATTCTCTCACAGCATCAATAATATAAGGCATTAAATTCTCGTCTCTCTTTGCTGCATCTTTTAATTTGCCCAATCTATCCTTTACTTTAACATTGTCTCTTTCCTCTTTAACTTTTTTAAGCCGCTCCATCTGTCTTTTTTCAACTTCTGGGTCTATTCTCAAAATTTCAATTGGTGGTTCAGCACCTCTAACATATTTATTAACACCAACTACTATTTTCTCCTGTGAATCTATTTGCTGCTGGTATCTATAAGCTGCATCAGCAATCTCTTGCTGTGGGAAACCAAGCTCAATAGCTTTTAAAATACCACCAAGCTCATCTATTTTATTAATGTAATCCATAGCAGCTTGCTCCATTTTGTTGGTAAGAGCTTCAACAAAATATGAACCTGCAAGGGGATCTATTGTATTGGTAACTCCTATCTCTTCTGCTATAATTTGCTGAGTCCTTAAAGCAATTGTAACTGAATGTTCTGTTGGTAATGCAAGAACTTCATCAAGAGAATTAGTATGGAGAGACTGTGTACCACCTAAAACAGCAGCCAAACCTTCAAACGCTGTTCTCACAACATTATTGTAAGGTTGCTGTGCTGTTAATGAGCAACCAGCAGTCTGAGTATGAAACCTTAACATCCATGATTTTGGATTCTTAGCTTTAAACCTTTCTTTCATAACTCTTGCCCAGATTCTCCTTGCTGCTCTGAATTTTGCTATTTCTTCAAAAAAGTCAATATGTGAATTGAAGAAGAAAGACAATCTTGGAGCAAAACTATCAACATCCATACCTCTATCAATACATGCTTGAACATACCCTATCCCATCAGCTAATGTAAAAGCTAATTCCTGCACAGCAGTAGAACCAGCTTCTCTAATATGGTAACCACTAATACTAATTGTATTCCATCTTGGAACATGATTAGTACAAAATTCTACTGTATCAACAATTAATTTAATAGAAGGCTCAGGAGGTAACATAAAAGTTTTTTGTGCAATGAACTCTTTTAACATATCATTCTGAATTGTACCGCCAATTTTATCCATTCCAACACCTTGCTTTTCAGCAACACAAATATACATTGCTAATAAAATAGAAGCTGGTGGATTAATTGTCATAGATGTTGTAACTTTTGAGAGATCAATACCATCAAATAAAATTTCCATATCTTTTAATGTATCAATTGCAACACCACATTTGCCAACCTCTCCTCTACTCATTGGGCTATCTGAATCATATCCCATTAGAGTAGGCATATCAAATGCTGTGCTTAATCCTGTCTCACCATGCTCAATTAAATATTTAAATCTTTGGTTGGTGTCTTCAGCTGTGCCTAATCCTGCAAATTGTCTCATTGTCCATAATCTACCCCTATACATTGTAGGCTGCACACCTCTTGTATAAGGGAACTCACCAGGAAAACCTAAATCCTTAAAATAATCAAAATCTTTAATATCATCTGGGGTGTATAATTTGTTAATAGGTTGATCTGAAACTGTAGTAAAGCTTTTTAACCTTTCAGGCACCTTTTCTACTGATTTTTTGTAAGTTGTTTGCTCCCAACGTTCTTTTTCCTCTTTTATTTTATTGAGCTTTTCAGAATCAAACATACAATACCTCCATATTTAAGATTATTAACTTAAAATTTATTACTATTAAAAAAAAAATATGTCAACAGTTTCCGTAAACTTTAATTTTTAATTTTAAAATAAAATTTTATCATATCCCTTGCAAGCGGGGCTGCTGCACTGCCTCCATGACCACCATGTTCTATTAAAACTACCACAGCAAACTGAGGTTTATCAGAAGGAGCATATGCAACAAACCATGCATGATCTCTTTCACTATAAGGAATTTTTTCAATATCTTTAATTCTTTTGGCACCCAGTTTCCTTACTTGAGCTGTCCCTGTTTTACCCGAATATTCAAACCCTTCAATTCTCTTTGAATATGCTGTACCATGTGGCTCATTAACAACCTTTTTTAAACCCAATTTAATAACATTTAAAATTTTTTTAGGAATATTCAATTTTCTAATCACCAATGGTTTAATAGATTCTATAATTTTTCCATTATCATCTATAATTTTATCTACAATTTCTGGTTGATATAAAGTGCCTCCATTAGCAATTGTGCTATAAAGCATTAAAATCTGGAGTGGTGTTACAAGTGTATACCCCTGTCCAATTGCAACTGGCGGAGTTTCCCCTGGATACCATGGCATTTTATACGTTCTAAGTTTCCATTCTTTTGATGGTATAAGTCCACTTTGCTCCCCTGGTAGATCAATACCAGTTCTATATCCCAGCCCAAACATAGAAGCAACTTTATGAATATTATCTATACCAACTCTCATTCCAACATCATAAAAAAACACATCACATGACTCTTTAATTGCTCTAATTATATTAACATCTCCATGACCATACTTTTTCCAGCATCTATAAACAGTATTGCCAACTCTATAACTGCCATAACACTTAACTATATCATCAACTTTAATTACATGATTGAGCAATGCTGCAAGTGCTGTTACAACTTTAAAAGTAGAACCAGGTGGATACAACCCTGAAATACCTTTGTTAGATAAAGGATGTTTTGGATTTTTAATTAGACTTAGCCATTCCTTCTGGCTAATACCTTTTGCAAACATATTGGGGTCAAAAGATGGAGAAGACGCCATACATAATACTTTTCCATTGTTTGGATTAACTGCTATTATAGCACCTGATTTCCCTTTTAATAAATTATAAGCATACTCCTGTAAATCTTTTCTTAAACTCAAAACAAGACTGTAGCCATTTTGAGGCTGCTCAACAGATAATACTTTTAACTCCTTTCCTCTTGCATCTATTTCCACAAGTTTTTTACCACTTTTGCCTATTAAAATTTTATTATATTCTTTTTCAATACCTGTTTTTCCAACATAATCACCTGGCATTAAATTTTTATACCTTTTTATATCATTTTTATCTGCTTCTAAAACATAACCTACAACATGGGAAAAGAAATTTTTATAAGGATAATATCGAATTGGATCAAAATTAACATTTACACCTACTAAAAAATATGAAAAGCTCTTTATTTTAGATAAAGTTTTATAATCAATATTTGATTTAATTTTTACAGGAATAAACTTTGGATAGTTTCTAAATTTTTTCAAAATATTTTCAACATTGCTTTTCTTTATATTTATTAATTTTGAGAGAATATTGACAATATCACTAACCTTATAACCATTATTTTTAATATCATTTCTATTTAAATAGAGGCTAAATCCAGGCCTATTTGTAGCTAATATATTCATATTTGTATCATAAATATTCCCTCTCAATGGGGGAATTCTCTTGCTTCTAATCCTATTTTTTTCTGATAAAGAGTAGAAATAGTTCCCTTTTATTATTTGAAGATAAGTCATTCTTAAAATAAGGCACAATGAAAAAAATAGTATAACAAATATTAATACACTATATTTTTTACTACCTCTAAATATATTATCTGTTTTAACTTTCATTTTTTGTTAAAAATCTTTTTTCTATTTTATTAATAAAGTATAAAAAAATTGGAGTGATTAATATGTAGAAAAGGGAATAATTAACGAAATTATCATTAAATGGTAAGAATATAGATATTGAAAAAATGGAAGTTAATCCATATATAAACCAGAATTCCAACTGGTTAAAAATTATGCCAGTAAAGCATTTAAAAATAAAACTATTTGAAAACAACTTTTCTTTTAATACAAAAACTATTAAGAAAATAAGTGATTTTAGGAAAATATTTAACCCAAATATCTGATTAGTTAAAATATCTTCCAAAAAGCCCACAAAAGATGAATATGCATAACCCCTTAATTTGTTTTTTTCATAAAATGCATAATTAACTATTAATAAAGTAAAAAGCTCTGGTTTTATATTGGCAAAAAATTTTAAGCTAAAAATTGTATTTTGCAGAACCAAAATTATGAAAGAAACAAATAATAAATATAAAAAAATCCTAATATTCTGCATTGTTACTTTTTCCTTAACAAAACAACATAATCCAAAGAATATTTTTTAATAAATGGCTTCACAATAGCTTCAGTGTAGAGTGGCTTTTTTACTATTTTATATACAAAGCCAACTGGAATACCATATGGGAAAATGTAGTTTAATCCTGATGTAACTACAAGCTCTCCTTTTCTATATATTTTATTGTTTGGCAGAAACTTTACTATACAATCTTCATTATTTCCAGTTAATATCCCATGTTGCATTGAAGAAGGTAATACAACATCTATTTGGAATAACGGATCTGTGAGCAATAAAATCTTTGAAGAAGTGACAAAAGTTTCTACAATTAAACCAACAACTCCATCACTATTAATAACTCCTATTCCATTTTGCAAATTAAAGTTTTCCCCTTTATCAACTATAACAAAAGATTGATATAGAGCATTACTGCCCCCTATTACTTTTGCATTAATTTTTTTAAATTCAAAAAAATTATCTACACTTAAGATCTTTTTAAGATTTAAACTATCTTTTTCTAAACTTTTGAATTGAATTAATTTTTCTTTTAATTTCAGATTTTCCTTTTTTAATTTGTCAAGTTCCTCTCTTATTTCAATATTAGTTTTTAATTTATTTTTAAAAGAAGTTGAAAGAGATGTTACATAATAATTGAACAGCAGAAATGGCTTACTAATTGAGTAAAGAAATTGCTCTCCAAAATTTATTCTAACTTCATTGTATAATCCATAAAAAAAAATAAAAAAATTCAATGAGAATAAAACTACCAATAACTTGTTTTTATTCATTAATAGTCAACTGATACTTCTTTTAATAATTTTATTGTATCTAACGCTTTCCCTGCCCCTCTAACAACACATGTTAATGGTTCATCAGCAATAATAACTGGCAGGCCTGTTTCTTTCTGGATTAGTTTATTTAAATTTTTAAGTAAAGCTCCCCCTCCTGTAAGAACAATCCCTTTTTCTGCAATATCACCAGCTAATTCTGGTGGGGTATTTTCAAGGGTACTCTTGATTCCATCAATAATAGGTGTAATTGGCTCCTTTAAAGCCTCTCTAATCTCTTTAGAGGTAATATTTATTGTAACAGGTATACCATTAATTAAATCTCTACCTTTAACTTCTGTTGACTCTTCTTCATTCCCATTCTCCTCATAGGCACTTCCCACTGCAAGTTTTATAAACTCAGCTGTTCTTTCACCTATTGCAAGGTTATACTTTCTTTTCATATATTGAATAATAGCACTATCCATTTTATCACCAGCAACTCTAACTGATTTTGCAATAACAATTCCAGCAAGAGAAATTACTGCAATCTCAGTTGTTCCACCACCTATATCCACAACCATATTTCCTGTTGGCTCAGTAATTGGAAGACCTGCTCCTATTCCAGCTGCCATAGGCTCTTCTATTAAATAAACACCTCTTGCTCCTGCTGATTCTGCAGCTTCTTTTACAGCCCTCCTTTCCACAGGAGTAATTCCAGATGGAATACAAATTATTACCCTGGGTCTAATAAAACTTCTCCTATTATGAGCTTTCTGAATAAAATATCTTAACATAGCTTCTGTTACTTCAAAATCAGCAATAACACCATCTCTCATTGGCCTAATAGCATGTATTTTCCCTGGAGTTCTACCAAGCATATCTTTTGCTTCTTTACCAACAGCTAAAATCTTTTTACTGCCTTTATATTCTGAAACTGCAACAACTGACGGCTCATTAACTATGATACCTTTGCCTCTCATAAATACCAATGTGTTAGCTGTGCCAAGGTCTATAGCTAAGTCACTTGAAAAAAAACCTGCAAATTTTCCTAACACCATAATCTCCTCACCCTTTTTTATATTTTACTATATATTAAATTTCTTATTTAAGCAATTATTAAAATTTGAAAATTTTTTAATTTTATTGTATATGATTTTGAGTATGATAATTTTATACAATATTTTAATTTTTGTAGCAACCATATTATTTCTCCCTATTATTTTTTTTAAAATTTTTACACATAAAAATTTAAAATTTGGTCTAAAAGAAAGATTCACCTTATTTGACAAATCTTTTGTAAAATCATTAAAAAACAATAATATTATATGGATACATGCTTCTTCTGTTGGAGAAGTAAATGTTTCTTCGATTCTTGTGAAACCTTTAAAAAAATATCTTCCAGATTATAAATTTTTAATAACAGTTATGACACATACTGGTTATGAAACAGCATATAACTCAACTATTTATGATTATGTGACTTTCATGCCTTTCGATTTTTCTATATTAATAAAAAGATTCTTAAAAGTTGTAAAACCCAAAATAGTTTTAATAGCAGAAACAGAATTCTGGCCAAATCTATTCTACTTTACCAATAAAAAAAATATTCCTATTCTTGTTTTTAATTGTAGAATCTCAGATAATTCAATTAAAAATTATTTAAAATTTAAGTTCTTTTTCAAAAATGTTTTGAATAAAGCTAATTTTTTTCTATGTCAAGATGATGATACAGCTGAAAGACTGCTTTTAATTGGGGTTGATAGAAAAAAAATAAAAATTTCAAAAAATATAAAATTTGACTTCCAAATTAATATTTCTAATTATGATACTATTTTTAAAGACTTTTCAATGGAAAATAAAAGGGATTGTTTTATTATTACTGCTGGTTCAACTCATAATAATGAAGAGGAAATTATTTTAGATATTTTTCAGAAATTATCAGATAAATATAAAAATTTATTCCTAATTATTGCACCACGTCACATTGATAGAATAGATGAAATTGTTAAATTAGTAAAAAACAAAAAAATTAACTTTAATCTATTTTCTGAAAATTCAGTTAATAAAAGCTCCAAAATTTTATTAATTGATAAGCTTGGAGTATTAATTAAAGCGTATGCTATATCAAAAATATGCTTTATAGGCGGTAGTTTAATTTTACGTGGTGGTCACAATCCAATTGAAGCAATTTATTTTAAAAAGCCTGTTGTGTCAGGTAAAAATATTTTTAACTTCAAAGAAATATATTCACAACTTTATGAAATTAATGGTGTAATATTGGTTGATGATGAAAATTCTTTAAAAAGAGAATTAGAAAAATTAATAACAGACCAAAAGTATAGAGAAATCATTGCTAATAACGGTTATAAAATTTTGGAAAATAATAAAGGAGCACTTAAAACAACAATCAATTATATAAAAACCCTGTTACAAAAATAAAATTTTTATATTTGACATTTACCAATTTTTATTTTAATTATCCTCAAAAATTGGGGCTGTAGCTCAGATGGGAGAGCACTTGAATGGCATTCAAGGGGTCAGGGGTTCAAGTCCCCTCAGCTCCATTTCTTCTTTTATTGACTCATTCCTTTATTGTTTTGTTTTTGTATTATATCATAAAAAACAAAAATCACATAGCTTATATTTAAGGTCAGAAAAAATATAAAGAGTTGTCAGCATTAACCGGAAAAATCTCTTGCTTCAATATATTTTTTGTATTAATTAAAAAATTGCCATGGACTCAGAAAAATTAATAAAAATTTTAAAAAAAGAAAATTTGTTAAAAATTATAGATAATGAATTAGATATTAACCTTGAAATACCACATATAGCTTACCTTGAAATAAAGAGTGATAATTCAAAAGCCTTACTATTTACTCATCCTGTTGATAAAAAAAATAACAGAAAATTTTCTATTCCTGTTTTAATGAATATCTTCTGCAATTATAAGTCATTAGAAATCTTTATAGGAAATGTAGAACAAATTGCTCAAAAAATAGAAAATCTTCTTAAAATAAAACCTCCTTCATCCTTTTCTGATAGGTTAACAATCTTAAAAAATCTTTTATCATTAAAGTCCATTTTCCCTAAAAGATTAAAAACAGAGGGAAAATGTCAAGAAATAATTAAATTGGGTGATAGTGCAAATTTAAAAGATTTACCTATATTAACCTGTTGGCCTAAAGATGGAGGACCATTTATTACAATGGGACAGGTGTATACCCAAAGTCTTGATGGAAAAATTAACAATCTTGGTATGTACAGATTGCAGGTATACAATGACAATACTCTTGGCATGCACTGGCAAATACATAAAGATAGCAACCATATTTTTCAAGAATATATAAAAGCAAAAAAGAAAATGCCTGTATCAATAGCTATTGGTGGAGATCCTCTTTATATCTGGTGTGCTCAAGCTCCTTTACCTCACGGAATTTTTGAATTACTACTATATGGTTTTATAAAAGGAAAAAGAGCAAAGCTCGTTAAGTCCATTACCAATAATATCTATATACCAGAAGATGTTGATTTTGTTATTGAAGGCTTTGTTGAACCTGATAAATTTAAAGTAGAGGGCCCATTTGGAGACCACACTGGTTATTATACTTTAGAAGAGAAGTATCCTTATCTAACAATCACTGCAATTACAAGTAGAAAAAATCCTATTTATCATGCTACTGTGGTTGGCAAACCACCTGTAGAAGATAAATTTATGGGTTATGCTACTGAAAAGATTTTTCTACCATTGTTGAAAACTACAACTCCTGATTTAATAGATTATCATATGCCTGAAAATGGAGTTTTCCATAATCTTATAATTGCCAAAATTCGCACCCTTTATCCAGCACATGCCCAGCAAATAATGCATGCATTCTGGGGAATTGGACAGATGAGTTTTATAAAGCACGCAATATTTGTTAATGAAGATGCTCCAGAGCTAACAAATTATAAAGAAATAACAAAATATATTTTAAACAGAGTTACAGTTGAGAATATTTTAATCACAAGTGGCATTTTAGATGCTCTTGACCACAGCTCAGATAACTTTGCGTTTGGTGGCAAACTTGGGATTGATTGTACTGGCAAAGAAGTGGTTAATGAAAACATTGATAGATTACCTGATGATGAGCTTTTTAAAATTTTTAAAAATATTGAAAATAATGTAACCTCATTAAAGCAATACTTTATTAATACGAAAAACCCTATAACTATTGTGAAAATTAAAAAAAGTTACAATATAAAAAATTTTTTCAAAAAACTATATCCAATTTTAAAACATATTAAAATTGTAGTTGTCCTTGATGATGAAAAAAATAATATAAATAACCTTTATATGATTTTATGGAGAGTTGTAAATAATATAGATGCAAAAAGAGATATTATATTTAAAAATAACAGAATATTTATTGATGCTACAAACAAAAATCAATTTGACAATTTCAAAAGGGTTTGGCCTGATGATGTTGAATGTGATAGAAACGTTTTAATTAAATTAAAAAAAAGTGGAATTATTCCGTTTGATTTAGAATATATTCAAAACAATTTCTTATAATTCATATTAAATAAATCTAAAGTTCTTAAATTTTCTCTTTACTTTTATCTTAAAATTGTATACAATATTTTAAAAATAGTAGATATAAGGAATTCTTCGCTTTGTTTAGAATGACTTTTTAAGGTCATTCTCAAAAAGCGTAGCCACTAACATAATACAAGTTCATTGTTCAACGTTGAAAGATATTTAATAACAACTTAAGGATATTGTAAATGCCATTTCAAGTAGAATATTGTATAACACATAACTTATTAATATTTAAAAAATTTTAGCAATAATTAAAAACATTGTGCAAAAATCTTATATTTTTTAATAAAAAAACAGGAGTAAAAAATGGAATTCAAAAAAACCTCAGTGGATATTAGAAAAAAATTCAAAGGACTTATTGGCATAAAAAGCAAACTTGATATTAGGGATGCATCAATTTTAAGTCTTGTTTACACCCCTGGTGTTGCTGCGTGTTGTGAAGAAATAAAAGATGACATTGTAAAATCTTTTCACCTTACCTGTCGTGGGAATACCATTGGTATAATATCTGATGGAAGCTCTGTATATGGTCTTGGCAATGTAGGGCCATTTGCTTCAGTGCCAATGCTTGAAGGCTACTCTGTATTTTTTAAAACTTTTGCAAATATAGATGCCCTTCCTATAGCAATAGATTCTTATGACGAAGAATACATTATAGAATCTGTGAGAAATCTTGAGCCAACTTTTGGTGGATTTTACCTTGAGGATATAGCTTCTCCAAAATGCTTTGCAATTGAAAATATGTTAAGACGTTCCCTCTCTGTTCCTGTTATTCACGGTGACCAACATGCAACTGCCATGGTTGTTCTTGCTGCTTTAATTAATGCTCTTAAAGTTGTGGGGAAAAATAAAAATGTAAAAGTTGTGATTAATGGAGCAGGAGCAGCTGGCATAGGCATAGCTAAACTACTAACCAATTATGAGCTTAAAAATGTAATTATTTGCGATAGCAAAGGTATTATTTATAAAAACAGACCTTTTCATATGAATTGGGCAAAAAGTGAAATAGCTAAATATGTTAATCAAAAAAACTTAAAAGGGAATTTAACAGATGCTCTTAAAGATGCTGATGTTTTCATAGGAGTTTCTGTTGGGAATATTTTCACTCCTGATATGATAAAATTGATGAATAAAAATCCCATTATATTCGCACTTTCATCTCCAGAACCAGAGATAAATTATCTTGAAGCCAAAAGAGCAGGAGCAAAAGTAGTTGCTACAAGCTCATTTGAATATCCCAACTATTTCACCTCAGCAATTGTAATTCCTGGATTTGTAAGAGGTGTTCTTGATGTAGGAGCAACTCAGATAAATCCTAATCTTAAAATAGCTGCTGCTAAAGCACTTGCCAATATGGTAAAAGATAATTTGAATGAGACCAATATTTTACCTGACCTTTTTGATTTTAGAGTTGCACCTAACATTGCTGGAGCTGTTGCAAAAGAAGCTATAAAATGCAAAATTAATAAAATAGATATTAATCCAGAAAAAATAACTTTAAGACTTTTAAATCTACTATATGAGGGTTTTTATGAAGATGAGCTTTCTACTAAAATACATATAAAATTTGATGATAAAAAAAGGGTTTATGAAGAATCAATACTGTTGCACAAAAAACATACTGGTGTAATTGAAATAAAAAATAAAGTTCCAATTAAAGATAGATTCCTCTTTAATGTTGTTTATTCTCCCAAGCATGCTTCTGAACCTTGCAAATTAATTTATGGGAAAAAAGATGCTATTTACGATTTTACATGCAAAAGTAATCTTGTGGCTGTTGTTTCAGATGGTTCAGCAGTTCTTGGGCTTGGCAATATTGGTGCTGAAGCGGCAATGCCTGTAATGGAGGGTAAAGCCCTTCTTTTTAAAACCTTTGGTGGTGTAGAAGCTTTTCCAATATGCTTATCCACTCAGGAGCCAGATAAGATAATTGAAATAGTTAAAAGCATTTCTGTAAATTTTGGTGGGATTAATTTAGAAGATATTTCTGCTCCCCGATGCTTTTACGTAGAAGAAGAATTAAAAAAAGCTCTGGATATTCCTGTATTCCATGATGATCAACATGGAACCGCAGTAATTGTTCTTGCTGCTCTTAAAAATGCCCTTAAAATAGTTAATAAAAAAATTGAAAATATTAAAATAGTTGTTAATGGAGCAGGTGCAGGTGCCACAGCTGTTTCCAGGCTTATTTTAAAAGCAGGAGCTAAAAATCTTATTATGTGTGATACAAAAGGTGCCATCTATGCAGGAAGAGAAGTTGGCATGAATGAAATTAAAAATAAAATGGCAGAGATAACCAATCCATTTAAAGAAAAGGGAAATATTAAGGATGTTTTAAAAGGTGCTGATGTGTTTATTGGTTTATCCAAAGGTAATTTATTAAAATCAAACGATGTAAAAAGAATGAACAAAGATGCCATTATTTTTGCACTTGCAAATCCAACCCCTGAAATTATGCCTGATGAAGCAAAAGTTGGTGGAGCAAGAATAATAGCCACAGGAAGATCTGACTTTCCTAACCAGGTTAACAATTGTCTTGCCTTTCCTGGAATTTTCAGAGGTGCTCTTGATGTTAGGGCTAAAAAAATCACAGATGAAATGAAAATTGCAGCATCTGAGGCAATAGCTTCTCTTGCAATGGAAAATTTATCAGAGGAGCATATTATTCCTGATGGGCTTGACTTAAGAGTGCCAATTAAAGTAGCAACAGCAGTTGCACAAAAAGCAATGGATACAAATATTTCAAAAATTAAAGTTGATATTAAGCATATTGAGATAAAATTACAAGAGTTTTTATATGAAAAAGGTTTGCTTGAATAATATTTTTTTATAGACATTTAAAAAAAGTTATTGTATTAAATAATTATTAATCTAAATAAGATGAGGTGTAGCATGTACAAAATTGAAGAAATTCAAGAAAATGTTATTTTAGTCAAGCCTGAGTTTAATATTGAACTTGAGAAGCTTGATATTGTTAACAAAATGAAGGAAGAAGTTCTTTCATGGGTAAGAAGCCATGAAAATCCTGTAATAATTTTAGATCTGGAAAATTGTGATTTCATTGATTCAACAGGTTTGGGCAATCTTATTAGAATTTATGAAAACATTAGGAGAAAACAGGGAAAATTCTTTGCAATTAATATAAATGAAAATATATCCAACCTTTTTGAAATAACCACTCTTGACAATATTATTCAATGCTTTGATACTTTATCAGAAGCAAAAGCTAATATATAGCCCTGAAAAAATATCAGGGCTTTTCCGTTCTTTTAAAAAATCATTTAATATTACAAACTGTGAAAAGGAGTGGGAAGTGATTGCAAAGGATATTTTTAGAAAATACGACATTCGTGGTATAGTAGGTGAAACATTAACAGAGGAGTGTGTTAAGTTAATTGGTTATGCTTATGCAACATATTTAAAAAAAACCTTTCCTGAGCAAAAAAAACTAACAATTACAATAGGAAGAGATGCAAGGGTTTCCTCAAAAAAATTTTCAGAAATTCTTGCGAAATCTATATCAGATAAAGGAATTAACGTAATTGATATTGATATGTGCCCAACACCTCTGCTCTACTTTTCTCTTTTTCATATTGAAAATATTAATGGCGGAATAATGATTACAGGCAGCCATAATCCACCAGAGTATAATGGTTTTAAACTTTGTGTTGGTAAAGAAACCATACATGATAGAGAAATTTACAAACTTTATGAAATTATTACAAATAATGAAATCATTCCTGATTCTTTAATAAAAGGAAATATTAGCAGTTACGATATTAGAACAAGTTATATTAAACATATGGTAAAAAATTTCTCTCATATAAAATCATGCTTTAAACAGCCTATTATCCTTGATGCAGGCAATGGTGTTGCCGGGCTTGTTGCTCCAAAAATTTTAAAAGAATTAGGATTTAATGTTATTGAGCTATATTCAGAGCCTGATGGAACTTTTCCCAATCATCATCCTGATCCCACAGTTGAAGAAAATTTAATTGAGCTTAAAAAAGCAATAATCAGAGAAAAAGCTATCCTTGGAATTGGCTATGATGGTGATGCAGATAGAATTGGTGCTCTTGATGAAAATGGCAATGTTATTTGGGGAGACCAGTTGTTAATAATTTTTGCAAGAGATATTTTAAAAGAAGAGCAAGGTGCTAAAATAATTGGAGAAGTAAAGTGCTCTCAGGTTTTATACGACGATATAAAAAAACATGGCGGTATTCCAATTATGTGGAAAACAGGCCATTCATTAATAAAAAGTAAACTTAAAGAAGAAAAAGCTGCTATTGCTGGTGAAATGAGCGGCCATATATTTTTTGCACATAGATATTTTGGATATGATGATGCAATTTATGCTACTTTAAGGCTTGTTGAGATTTTATGTAAAGAGAAAACCACTTTATCATCTTTACTTGCTGACCTACCAAAAACTTACATTACTGAAGAGATAAGAATTGATTGTCCTGAGGATAAAAAATTTAAAATTCCAGAAATTTTAAAAGAAAATGTTTTAAAAGATAATGAGCTTAAAAATAGTATTGAAGATATTATTACCATAGATGGTATAAGAATAATTTTTAATGATGGCTGGGGACTTGTTAGAGCAAGTAACACACAACCTGTGCTTGTGTTGCGATTTGAAGCAACATCACCTGAAAAAAGAGATTTTTACAGGAATAAAATTGAAAATATTTTAAAAAATATTGTATAATACAAAACCCATCTTGAAGCAAGAGATTTTTCGGGCTAACGCCCTTAAATAGTTATCAGTTATCAGTTATTAGTTATTAGTTATCAGTTCAAAGTTAAATATGGATTTAGTAAAACAAGTTTACGCTTCAAAGTTCGTGGCTCAATATTGTAATTATCATTTCAAACAGAAAATTGAAAGAATACTTGTAAAAAAATTGCTGTTGGATTTTATATTTGATTTTGTATAAAAAGGGATTTAGGTCACTTCCTAAATCCCTTCTTTAAATTATTTTCTACTGGAAAAGGTATCTTTTTCAACGTTAAACTATAAACGCACAACCATGAATTTCTATTACACCCTATCTGCAATAATTTCCTCTATTTCATCTTCTGTTAATAACCTATCAGTAACTCCAGCAAGATATTGCAGCCAGTTCCATCTGTAAATATTCTGCTTTTCATTATTCTTAACTATCTCTTTAATTGTCTCTTCATCACCAACAAACTGAGCCATTAAATTTACTATATCTTTAAAGGTAGCAGGTTTAATAATCTTATCTTTTATTTTCTTTGGCTCAGGATAAATCTTGTCATAATCAGGATTAGCTGTAATATCTATAGTGTGATAAGGTTTTCTAACCACAATTGGCCAGGCTCTTGACTCAACCATCATTTTTGAAACTTCAATTGCAAGATCATCAGTAGCAAGCCCCTGTCCTGTTGGACATGGTGAGAAAAACTCAACCAATGACGGCCCTTCATAAGCAATAGCTTCTTTCAATATTTTTAAACAGTATAGAGGATTTGAGAGAGATAATCTTGCAACATATACTTTAGGTATTGCCATTGCCTGGGAAACAAGTTCTCTATGAAAATCATCTTTTCCTTTAATTTCTATTCCATAAGGTGAGGTTGTTCTATTGGAACCAAATCTACTGGCACCAGATTTTTGAAAACCTGTATTCATATAAGCTTCATTATTATAAACTATCCATGTAATATCCTGATTTTCACCAAGAGCAAAATTTAATCCCTGATTACCAATGTCATAAAATGCACCATCACCACCAAAAACCAAAACTTTAGTAAGTTTATCAACATATTCATTAATAAATGCACTAAACAAAGATACTCTTGCCCCAAGGGCAGCTGCACTTGCCGTACCAAAACCATAATGCCCGGCATTGTAAATTCTGGCATTAAATGGGTTTGACAAACAGGATACTTCTGCACATCCTGTTGCATTAATAGTGTAAACATAAAAACCATTTTCAATCATATGTTTTACACTTTCACTTTGAAAACGTTTAAGTAATTGCGGTACTGAGCTGTAAGTGTTCTCTATAATATCAGGAGATTGCCTTACCATTTCAGTGGCTGTAAAAACAAGACTCTCTATAATTCCCTCGCCACAACCTGGACAAAGAGAATGACCACCTGGCAGAAATTTCTGACCTGAATATTTTAACATTATTTTTTGCAAAATCTTGCTATTTGATATAAATTTGAAAACTTCATCTGATTTATCAAGTTCAAAAACAGTTGAAGGCACACAAGATTCTTCTCTGTTTATTTTATTTTTATCTTCAAGGTAAAGAGCATCAAATTTACAAGACTTCACACATAAACCGCAACCTTTACAATAATTGTCAACAACATTTATATTAAAATAATATTTTTCATTTAATTTACCATTTACTCCTAAAAGTCTTTTTTCATTTACCTCCTTAAATAATTTTTTATGTGATTCTGAAAGATTAGAATAATCTTGCTCATCTATTATTGTAAACCTAAGAGCACTATCAGGACAACTTGTTATACACAAACCGCAGTTAATACATTTTTCTGCTCTAAATAATGGTAAATGCGTGCCTATAAGACTGGCATTATTAAATTTTGAAGTTGCAGCAGGAACTATATTTAAAAACTTTTCCCATTTAATGCTTTCACCTCTTTGAAATGGTTTTAATACATCATTAACAAACTTATCATAATATTTCTCTTTATATAAATTCGGAAAATCAACTGTTGCTAATTCATCTTGCTCTGAATATGAATAATCTGGGAGTTTAAATATAAGCTCTGTGGTAATTCTGGACTTTTCTTTTATTATAATTTCATCTTTTTTCTCTTTTTTTATAGGTTCTTTCTCCATATTTGCACTGATCATATCAAAAGGAATATTTAGCAGAGTTAAGTTTTTTGCTACAAGGTGAGATTTTTTCTCTTTAAATTTTGATTTGAGCTCTTTTTCAAAAATTGAAATAAATTCATCTTCTGGTAAAATTTTAGTTAATTTATTTATCACCCCAAGAATAGGAGTACCAGGTAAATTTCTTTTTAACACTTTTAACACATGGGTTGTTGCATCAAGTAAAACTATGTTAAATTTAAACTCATTAAAAATATTTTGAATCTCTTCAGTTGTTGTATTGAAAATCTCTTTAAAAGTTTTTACTGTGTTAATAATTAAGTAGCCACCTGGCTTTAATGACTTGATAAATGGTAACAAAGAGTTGTCAACAAAATATTTGTCATTAAATATTGATAATATTTCAACTTCTGTTAGATTGGAGCAATTTCTAATAGGTTCATCTGAAACCCTTGCATTCATAACAACCATGCCACCTTTCCTTGAAGCCCCATACTTGGCACTTGTTTGAACATATTTTCCAGATTTTGCAATTATTTTTGCAAGAGTTTCCTGAGAAGTTTTAACACCTTCAGCACCAATTCCAATAAATGTCATACCAACTTCTTTTGATATAAAATCATCTTTTCTAACTGGCTCTATACAGTTGGTTCCAGTAATTCCAACAAAAAATTTATCAAGTTTCTTTTCTGAAATCATATTTTCAATTAATCCACAGCAATCATCAATACTTAGGTTTTGATTACCAAGTCCATAAATACCAGATAATATTTTAGGATTACTGTTTAAAATTTTGCATGCTTCATTTACATCTCTATAAAGATACCTTTCATTTGCCTCTGCAACCTTTTCTATTACTGTAATAACCTTGCTATTTTGAATACCATAAGCAATCTCTTCAATACAAGGTGGATAAAAAAGCACAGGTCTAACAAGTCCAACAGCAACACCTTTATCCCTGTAATAATCCACCACATCTTTCATTGTCTCAGAACCAGCGCCCATCATAACTATGGTAAACTCAGCATCCTCGGTTCTATAATTTTCAACAACATCAAGATTGGTTCCTAAAATTTCATTCATAATTGCCATAGTGGCCTTAAAATATTTTTTAACATTTCTAATAGCAATATCCTGTTTTATCTGAGTGGGCATGGTAACATTAATATCAGTAAAAGTACCCATCAAAACAGGATTCTCAAAATCAGGCTGAAATAACCTGTTAGGTGGCCCAACAAAGTACCTTAAAAATTCGTCTGATAAAACCTTTATATTTTCAATACTATGGCTTTTCAAAAAACCTTCACCAGCTACTATTGCAGGAAGCATAATCTGTCTCTGCTCAATTGTTTTAAAGGTGAGAGGTATCAAATTGTGCATTTCTTGATTGTTGGAACTCATTAACAATATCCAGCCTGTGCCCCTTGCTGCATAAAGATCTGTGTGGCTATTGTGGATACTTAGGCTTCCTTTGTTCACCTCCCTTGTCTGGACTGTCATTAAAACAGGTAATCTTTTCCCAGCTACTGAAAACATATTTTTTATTTTATAGGTTAATCCCTGAGATGAAGTATTATCAGCAAACCTACCACCCTGACATGCCGCACCTTCAAGAAAAGCCATTGCCCCAAGCTCACTTTCTGGCTGAAAATAAAACATTTTTTCTCCAAAAACATTAATGGTACCATCAGAATAAGCTTTAGCCATACCTTCTGCAACAGGTGTTGATGGTGTAATTGGATAACCTACAAGACCAGTAACCAACCTTTTAAGAACATTAACAACAGCAGCATTGCCATCATTAATAAATTCTTCTGTTTTTTTCATTTTTTGAAAATTTTCATCGCCAATCTCTTTTTTCAAGTTTTCAAGAAAGCTATCTATATTAAATAGATACTTCCCATTAAACCTTTCATTAAATTCATAGTTAAAATCAATTTCTCTTTTCATTGCAATCTCCTAATTCGTAATGTTTATTGTATACAAAGAACAACGATTTTTTAATATATCATTAATTAATGCTTTTATCAATAAAAAACTTTACCAAATAATAAAATTATTGTATACAATTATAATTGCATTCAATTTTAGGTATACAGTATACATTGTTGATTTTTTCTCTAATTAAAGCTATTATCTATAAAATTATAAAGAAAATTTAGGAGATTTTTATGAAACAGAAAATTTTAAAACTTTTAGAAGATGTGTATCAAAATAACATTTCTCCAGAAGATGCATTGGAAGAGTTTAAGTTTTTACCATTTCAAAATATTATTCATACTAAAATTGATACACACAGAAGTATAAGGACTGAGCTTCCAGAGGTTATTTTTGGAAAAAATAAAAGCTTTGAGGAAATAAGAAGTATAATAGAAAATTTTTTAAAAAAAGATGAACAGGTTCTTGTAACAAAACTACAAAAATATAAAGCAGAAAAGATAAAAAAAATATATAATAGTGCGAAATATTATCCAAAATCTAAAGTTCTCATTATAAATGAAAAGGAGAAAAATCTTATTGGAGATGTTGCTGTTATTTCAGCAGGGACCTCTGATATAAGTGTAGCTGAAGAAGCTTACTTAACTTTAAAATTTTTTGGGTCAAAAAGTGAAATTATTTCAGATGTAGGTATTGCAGGGCTCCACAGATTACTTGAATATAAAGATTCTATTTATAGAGCTAATATAATAGTAGCTGTTGCTGGAATGGAAGGAGCTTTGCCATCTGTAATTGCAGGTATTTTTGGAAAGCCTATTGTGGCAGTTCCTACAAGTGTAGGGTATGGTACAAATTTTAATGGAGTAACTCCTCTCTTATCTATGTTAAATAGCTGTGCACCTGGGATAGCTGTGGTCAACATTGATAATGGGTTTGGTGCAGGTGTTTATGCACATTTGATAAATATAGCTATTTGTAGAAATTAAATTCTGGTTTTCTATTTATAAAATGGTATTTTAAACATAATTCTGCAAAAATATTAAGTGATTTTAAATGTAAATCAGTTAAATTATAATCTAAAAACTCAAAATATTCTTTAATCTGTTTCTCAGTAAAATTTTCATATTTTTCTGGGATAACTATATGATTTTTATTATAATTTAAGTTGCAAACAAATCTATTAAATTCTTTTTCTTTATTTTTTATGCTATTTTTATTAATTAGCCAGAGAGCAAACACAAATGGAAGCGATGTGAATTTAAACCAAAGCTCTCCTATATCATAAATAAAATAATTTTTATTTTTTTTAAAATAAATTTTAAGAGCTTCGTCACCTATTAAAATATGATTCACATTTTGGTTAAATCTGTTTTCACTCAAATACTTAAATCTCACATTTGAAAACTTATAAAACTCCTTTAAAATAATTTGGAATAACACGTTGGTTGTAGCTGATGCAGGTGAGAGAAATAGATCCTGAGATTCTAACTCCTCTATTGGAGATTTTAGAATAGCAACTACTGACAATACTCGACTTCTGGAGCTTATTGAAAAATTTTTTAAAATTAAATAATGGTTAGGATTTTTTATATACTCAAATGATGATGAAGGGGATACATCAATTTCACCATATCTAAGTAATTTATTTAAATAAGATGGTTCTCCTTTTATTAATTTACAATTTTCCACAAAGTTATAAAGGGGATAAACATTTAGATAGCTTATTTTGCCGATTTTCAACATTAAAATATCTGTTATTAGATATAAGAGAAAAAATCAAACAAAATTTTTGTAAAAAGCTTAAGGGATTATTAAATCACAAAAATAATTTTTAAGACAAGTAAAATTATATAATTAATTTTAAATTTTTCAAAAATAATATTATTTTTTCAACGCTCTCTTCGATTGATAACTCATTAGTTTTTATATGAAGTTCAGGATTAAGTGGCACTTCAAAAGGGGAATCAATACCAGTAAATTCTCTAATCTCCCCTTTTCTTGCTTTTTTATAAAGCCCTTTTGGATCTCTTTTTTCACAAACATATAGTGGAGCATCAACAAATACTTCTATAAATTCATTTTTACTAACAAGACTTCTGACAAACTCTCTATCCTTTCTAAAAGGAGAAATAAAAGCTGTAATAATAATAATACCTGCATCTACAAACAATTTTGCAACTTCTCCAATTCTTCGAATATTTTCATTCCTATCCTCTTTTGAAAAACCTAAATCTTTATTTAAACCACTTCTAATGTTATCACCATCAAGTAAATAGGTATGTATATTCAGTTTATTTAATTTTTCTTCAAGAGCATTTGCAATTGTTGATTTTCCTGAGCCACTTAACCCAGTTAACCATATTATGCAGCCTTTATGTTTTTTAATACGTTCTCTATCTTCTTTTGTAATTATATGAGGATGTATTGTAATATTATCCATTTTACTCAATTTCCTCAATTGCTTTACATTCCCATTCAGGAAATTGCTCTCTAATAAATCTATTAAGAGCAATTTCTGCTTTAGTGTATATTTTCTTTTTCTTCCTCTTTGTTGACTCACCAACAATCATTCCAGCAGCAGAGGTAAAATTGCTTATTTTATCTATTAAAATAAAAGCACCTGTATATCTATTGTCTTCATATATATCAAAAGCTAACTTTTCTGTAAGATCTATTTGAACCCTTGCTATATCATTTAAATTAAGGGTCTTTGTTTCAATTTTCTCCCAAGTATTTACATCTTTCTTAAATAAAATTCTGCTTACCAATGCATTTACTTCTTTTGAATAGATTTTAAGTACATATTCTCTATTTTTTAAAGGTTCTTCATCCATCCATACTAAAAATGCTTCAAAACTATCATTAAATTTAGGCTGTTTCTCTTCTGATTTAACAATTAAATCTCCCCTACTAATATCCAGTTCATCCTCTATGGTTAAAGTTACAGCCATAGGATGATATGCTGAATTTAAGTGTTCACTTTTCAAAGTTTTATATCCATTTTGAAAAGAAATTGAGCTCTGCTCTTCTCTATATAATGGCGGGATAATATGTTTTACTTTTGATATTTTTTTAGATGGATAAACTATCATTTCATCACCTTCTTTAATTCCTCCTTCAGCAATTGTACCACAGTACCCTCTAAAGAAAAGATTGGGGCGATTAACATATTGTACAGGAAATCTGAAATTTTGAATTTTGGATTTAAAATTTTGAATTTTAAT
The DNA here is from genome assembly GCA_964543655.1 of uncultured bacterium. Lineage (GTDB taxonomy): Bacteria > DYJV01 > DYJV01 > DYJV01 > DYJV01 > CAZBLP01. Next base: position 24,198 of record CAZIZE010000026.1, on the reverse strand, counting down.
TGTATTTAAATACTCAAGAAGAGTTTTACCAGAAAACCATGGCATATTTTCTGATTTTTGAACTACATTATCACCTTTTAAAGCACTTATTGGTATAAAATATAGTTCAGCATTAAAATTTTTATAAGGAAGAGAATATCTTAACTGCTCAAACATTATTTTATAATCATTTACAATTTTATTAAATCTATTTTCATCATAATTAACTAAATCCATCTTGTTCACAGTAACAACTATATTTTTAATTCCTAATAAAGTAACAATAAAAGAATGCCTGCGAGTCTGTGTTAACACTCCATTTCTTGCATCAACTAAAAGCACAGCAAGGTCAGCATTAGAAGCACCGGTTGCCATATTTCTTGTGTACTGTTCATGACCTGGTGTATCAGCTATAATAAATTTTCTTTTCTCTGTAGAAAAGTATCTATAAGCAACATCTATTGTTATTCCCTGCTCCCTTTCAGCTTGCAAACCATCAACTAAAAGAGAGAAATCTATTTTCTCATCTGTCCTTTTATATTTTGCTTCAGCTTCTAAAGCTTTAAGATGATCTTCAAAAACCATTTTGCTCTCATAAAGTAATCTCCCTATTAATGTGCTTTTGCCATCATCAACACTACCACAAGTAATAAAACGTAAAAGCTCCTTTTGTTCGTGCTGTTTAAGATATTGTAGTATATCATTCTTTATTAATGATTTTTGATTTTGAATCTTTGATTCTAAATTAGCTGTTGCTGAAGATAATTCTTTATTCTCTTTATTATTTTCGGTTTTCATTTTTTTACTCTTTATCTAATTTTTTAAAAATAACCTTCTATTTTCTTTCTTTCCATACTTCCAACCTGATCAAAATCTATAAGTCGTCCCTGACGTTCTGAATATTTGGTTAGCAACATCTCCTGAATAATATCTGGTAACGTTGTTGCCCTTGACTCTATAGCACCTGTTAATGGATAGCAGCCAAGAGTTCTAAATCGTACCCATTTTTTTTCTGCTTTTTTTCTTAATTCTTCAGGAATTCTATCATCATCTACAAGAATTAAAGCTCCCTCATATTCAGTAACAAGCCTTTCCTTTGAAAAATAGAGAGGAACTATTGGTATTTGCTCAAGATAAATGTAAAGCCAAATATCAAGCTCTGTCCAGTTTGATAAAGGAAAGACCCTAACACTTTCCCCTTTATTTTTTTTGCAATTAAAATTATTCCAGAGCTCTGGTCTCTGTTTTTTAGGCTCCCACCTATGCTTGTTATCTCTAAAAGAAAAAACTCTCTCTTTAGCTCTTGATTTTTCCTCATCTCTTCTTGCACCACCAAAAATAACATCAAATTTATAATAATTTAAAGCTTTTTTTAAAGCTTCTGTCTTCATAATATCAGTATGAACTTTACTTCCATGAATAAATGGATTTATATTCATTTCTAAGCCTTCCTCATTTACATAAACTATGAGATTAAGACCAAGCTCCTTAACTCTTTTATCTCTAAATTCAATCATTTCTTTAAATTTCCATGTTGTATCCACATGCATTAATGGGAAAGGTGGCTTACCAGGATAAAAGGCTTTCATTGCAAGATGAAGCATAACTGAAGAATCTTTGCCTATTGAATATAACATTACTGGATTCTCTGCTTCTGCTACAGCCTCACGAATAATATGAATACTTTCATATTCTAAAAGTTTTAAATGTGTTAAAAACATAATAACTCCATAAAACAAGAACTTATTTTAAAAATGTTTTTATTACATAATCGTATACAACTTTAGCAAGCTCTTCAGGCGAGTATTTTTCTGTGTCCAATATTAAATCTGCACATTCAGGTTCTTCAAATGGTTCATGTATACCTGTAAAATTGCTAATCTCTCCAAGCTCTGCTTTCTCATACAAACCTTTAAAATCTCTCTTTTTGCAAGATTCTATAGATGCTTTAACATATATTTCTACAAAATTTTTATTATTCATCCTTAAAAAATCTCTAATTTCTTTGTACGGTGAAACAAAAGATGCAATAACAGAAATGGAATTCTCTTGCAATATTTTTATTAAATATCCAACTCTCTTTAAATGTAAAATTCTTTCCGGTTTCGTATAGCCTATTTCTGGGATTAAAGTTCTAATATCTTTACTATCTAATCGTTGTAACAGGATATTGTTTTTTGATTTCAATTTCTCAAACACAAGATCAGCAATTGTAGTCTTTCCAGAAAGTGGTAAGCCAGTAAACCATAATACAAATGGTTCCACCTTTTTCTTACCAAAATTTATCTTATCCCATATCCTTTCATGAAAAAAATATATAATAATTTTAGAAACACTTTCAATAACACCAGCAGCAATAGCAAGATCTATTCTTTTAAATAAAATAAAAACAATTATTGTTGTTGTTGCTGTTGCAAAAATTCGCCAAGATATAGCTTTTAACAATGATCTTCTTTTAGTTTCTATATACATTAAACGTTACAGCTCCCAATATACCACATATATAGTTTTTCCCTCATTTTAATGAAGTGTTAAATTTCCATCCATCAAACTTTTCTAATTTAGTAATGTTGAACTATTTTTTAAGGGTTCCATCAAGTTTTGTTTGGTCAAACTCTATGAAAGCAGAGCTATCTACTATATTTTTTACTAAATTTGCAAGTTCTTTTACTATTATATCCATTCCAGTCCCAATATTATTAAATTTTCAAATATTGTTAAAATTGTAATTTTTCATTAAATACATAAAAACTCTCTATAGCGTAACTTCTACGTTATTATTGATTATGCCATATAAAAAATTACTGATTAATTTTTTTTACAACTTTTGGAGATTGTACATCATTATGTTCAACATTATTTTTTAACATAGAACATTCTCCTTCAAAAATTGCTCCAGCTTGAATAAAAATTGAATTTGTGAAAACCTTTCCAATTATTTTACCTGTGGAAAAAACTTCAAGTTTTTCAGTTTTAATATCCCCTTCAACTTTTCCTTTTAACATAAGATGCTTAACCTCAACCATCCCATTTATTTCTCCATCTTCTCCAACAATAAGAGTGCCATCTTCAGAAAAAATCTCTCCTATAATTTTACAGTCAAGATTAACAGTGCCTTTAAAAACAAATTTACCTTCAAACATAACATCAGAGGATAAAAAAGCTTTTATACAACCTTTGTCTTCACCTTTTTTAAACATTTCGAACTCCTTTAATTTAATATGACATTAATTTCCCGTCAATTATTCTAAATATTTTAAATTTTTTGTGACTAATACCATTTGCATCAAAAATTGTCTTTCCTGTTAAAAGAGAAAAACCTTCTATATTTTTCATGCATTGAGAAAATTCAATATTTTCTCCTTTACACTTTTCAACAATTTTTATTGTATCATAAGCCATTAAATTCATATAACCTATTTCATCATTAAAAAATTTCTTTAAATATCTTTTAAATTTTAAAAAAGTTTCATTTTTAGAATTGTAATCTATTATATCAAGAAATGTTATATCTTTTAAATACTTTTTCTCTAAAGAAAAAATATTTTTACTATTCCAGAAGTTTGTTCCAAAGATACGAATTTGATTTAAATCATAAAAATACAACTGAGGAATAATTAAAAGAGCTTTATCAATATCATCTGCAATAAATACTGAATTAATATCTCTTCGCTGTTCATATTCATTGAACTTTGGGTTTACTTTTTTTAAATTACCAAGTGCAATAATTTGAGACTTAAAATCCACAGCATCAGGCGAATATGAAAGAATAATTTCAGGTAAACCATAAAAATTAATAAAATCCAATTTTAATGTTTTTCCAAATTCTGAATTAGGGTAGAGCATTCCAAGTTTTAAATTCTCTCTTTTTATATATGCAGCAAGTTGCTCCATTTCATCTTTAAAGTTTAATGAATGATTAAAATAGTTCTTATAAGGATAAATTTTATTGCTAATAGCTAATGAAATTATGGGGATTCCCAACTCCTTTGCTATTTTTACTGCATTATCCTGGTCTTTTCTATTAATAGGTCCAATTAAAATATTCACTCTATTTTTATAAAAAAATTCTTTAGCTTTTGGAAAGTTATCATTTAACCTGTTTTCATCAAAAAAAAATATATCTGCTCCATTATCTCCATAAAAAAAATTAATTCCTGTTAAAATTCCTTCCAAACATTTATCTCCAATTTTTTTTAATTCACCTGAAAGTGGCACTATAAGACCTATTATTAAATTTTCTCCCATTACATAATTTTCTTGAAATTCAGTAACTTTTTCTTCTTTTCTGTAATGTTTTTCTATATAGCTCCTTACCTCTTCTTCAAGATTTAAAAATTTTGCTTCTTTCAACACATCATTAATCAGTTTTTTATCATAAGAAAAGTTTAATTTTGATAACTTTACTATAAGATAAATATAATTCTTTTTAAATTGTTTAAAATTTATATCATAATAATTAGAATCATTTACCATGTCTAAAACTTTCTCAACTTTAGATATAATCTCTTTTTTCTGTTCCTTATTAGCATATTCATACATATATGAATAATTTTTAAGTTCACAAGGAATATCTGCCATAGATTTGCAAAGATTCATTAATACCTTATATTTTTTATACTGAACATTCATGGAAGCAGAAATTGGAGAGGCAAAAAATATCAATAAAACAATCGCTATTAACTTTTTCATTTTAATAAACTTCTGTGGCTGTTACAAGTAGATTTTCAAGATAATTCTTAAGCTTTTTATAAATATCCTTTGATTTAATTAAAACCGATACTTCATTATTATATTTTAAGGCACTTTGAGTAATATTATGTGAACCAAGAAATACAATATAACCATCTATTAATACAATCTTTTGATGCGACCTTTTTAAAGGGTCATCGAAAAAAATTTTTAAATTTTTATAATGTTTCAGTAAAGTATGTTTAAAAATAAGAGGTATTACTTTATTACATCTATTATCTGAATTAATATCTGTTTCAAGAATAATTTCAACCTTCACTCCTCTTTTAACAAGATGTATAACCTCATCAAGAATTTTACATGGAAATGAACCATATTTCTCTGGAGAGCAACACCACATAAAAGAGCTTATAATAACTTCATGCTTTGCTCTTTTTAAATATTTTAAAATTTTATAAGTATATTCTTTATTTAACAGAAGCTCTATATTTTTTGAAAAAATTATACTATTAAAAAATAAAAATAAAATCAAAAATAATACTATTTTTTTCTTCATTTACGATTTTCTGTAAGATATTTTTCAACGCAATTTTTACTACAAAATTTTTTGCCATCCATTAATATAGCCTGTGACTGGGGAAAATAAACTTTGCAAAATTCACAAGGAATTATTTTTTCTCCATTAATTTTGGTGTTAACTCTTTCTCTACTTTTATTTTTATTATCAGCAGAAAAAAATTTTTTTATAAATTTATAGATTAAATAAAAAATAAGAAAAAAAATTAATATTCTAAACATTTAAATCAACTTTCACTTTGAAAAGTTTTTTTGCAGGAAAATTTACTATTTCATTCACTCCAGTTTTTTCAGAAATTTCTTTTAATTTCTCACTAATAAATTCTTTGTTTCTTCCAATAAATGTAAACCAAATATTGTAATATCCTTTTCTTAAATAATTATGAGTAACCCCTGGATAACTATTAACCACCTGAACAAATAAATCTATTTTATCATCTGGCACATGAGCAGCACATAATGTGCTTGCATAATTTAACTTGTCTGATGCAAAAGTTGCACCTAATCTTCTAATTATACCCTTTGCAATAAGATTTTTAGTTATAGAAAAAGCTTCATTTTCAGAAATATTTAATCTCTCAGCTATCTTTTTATATGGTCTTTCCTCAATAGGAAACTCTGTTTGTATTATTTTAAGAAGCTCCTTTTCTAAAATTGATAACATATAACCTCCAGTTTAATTATCTTCATTAAATCGTAAATAAAACTCTTCAAGAAGTAACAACAATTTATAATCCACATCGTCAACCAATTCTAACTCTTTAATTTTTTTAAAAAAAACATTAACATCTACTTCATCATAATTTAAAAATTCCTGAAGTTTCGCCTTAACAGGCTCGTTATCTATATTTGAAATAAGTGTTTCAAGCTCTTTTTTTGAAATAGTCTTCATTTTCTCTCCAATATTTATAAGTAATTAATTAACTCTTCATAATTTCTTCTACTGCCACTATAAAACTTCATTGCCTCATCTAAAATTTTTAAAAAATTCTCTTTATTGTCTAATAAAAATCCTTCTATTGCAACTAAATTTGATACATGATCATTGGCTATATAAGTATTCACATTGATATTTTTAATAATATTATACTGCTCTCTAACTATTTCAGCATCTGATAAGTATGTTAATTCACCTGAAGAAAACTTAGCTTTTATTCCACTTCCTGGCAGAGGTATAATAGTCCTAAATCGTACAAAATCTGGTTTAGCTTCATTAATTACTCGTGCTGTTTCCTCTGCATGTTCTGCACTATACTCCACACCACCAATACCTAATAGAACATAAAAGCAAAATTCAATACCTGAATCTCTGATTATAGGAGCTGTTTCAATAAAATCTTTTGGTTTGGAACCTTTTCTAATTAAATTCAATACATTTTCACTTCCAGATTCAAGACCAATATGAACCCTTGTTAAGCCAGCATTGTAAAGTCTTTTCAGATTATTCAGCTTTTTAGCTTTAAGTGTCCGTATTCTTGCATAACTTGTAATCCTTTCAAGGTCTGGAAATACTTCACATATTTTATTTATTAGAAATTCAAGGTCTTCTACTTTCATAATAAGAGAATCAGAATCCCCAATAAAAACTGTTCTTATATTTTTACCAAAAATATTAGGAGCCTCTTCTATATCTTTCTCAATTTCTTCAATATCTCTTATTTCAAATTTTATTTTTTTATACATTTTACAAAATTCACATTTATTCCATGGACAACCTCTTGTAAATCTAATCAAACAGCTATAAGCCTCACTTGGTGGCCTATATGGTGGAAAATCGTAGCCCATAAAACCTCCTAATCAACTTTTGATAAAGAATTTTCTTTGCTCTTTCTTCTTTTTTCAACATATTTAACTACAAGAATGCTTATTTCATAAAGCACAATCAATGGACATGCCATTAAAATTTGAGTAAAAACATCAGGCGGTGTCAAAATAGCAGCAACTACAAATATTATCAATATAGTATATTTTCTATTTTTTGTTAATAATTTTGAATTAACCACTTTTATTTTTGCAAGAAAATACATAATCACTGGCATTTCAAAAATAATTCCAAAAGCAAAAAGAAGTTTCATTGAAAAACCAAGGTATTGCTTCAAAGTTGGCAAAGCTTTAATATAATCATTTTGAAAGCTTATAAAAAATTTAAATCCAAATGGAAAAACAACAAAATATCCAAAACTTACTCCTGCAACAAAAAAAATAGATGAAACTATCACAAAAGGAACAACATATCTCTTTTCCTCAGGGTATAATCCAGGAGAAATAAATTTCCATATTTGGTAGAAAATATAAGGTGATGCAAGAAAAATCCCTGCAAAAAAAGATATTTTCAAATATGTAAAAAAAGCTTCTGGCAGTGCTGTAAAAATAAGTGTATTATTTTTTGGTAAAACATTCAACAAAGGTAATGTTAGATAATAAAATAGCTGTTTTGAAAAAAAATATGAAATAATAAACCCCACACCAACAGCTATTAAAACTTTTACAAGCCTTGCTCTTAACTCTTCAAGATGCTCAGTGAACGACATTTTATAATGCTCAGGATTTTCTTGATTCTGACTCTGTTTCTCTTTCTCCATTTATATTTTCCTTTTTCTCCTTATCTTCTTTTTCTTCTTTACTATCTTTTGGCTCAGTTGTGCCTATTTTTCTAATTTCTTCGTATGATTTTTCATCATCAAAGTTCAAATCCATCTCTTCTTTAACCTCATCAAAGGCTTTTCTAAATTCTCTATAGCCTTTACCTAAAGCTTTTGCAATATCCGGTAACTTTTTAGGTCCGATTATTATAAGTGCTAATATTAAAATTATTAAAACTTCATTAAATCCTATACCAAACATCTTTATCTCCAATCTATTTTGTTATAAAATCAACATTTTTATTCTCTTTTTTCCTATAAATTAATTTTATTAATACCCCATTTGGAACACATGCAATATATTCACCATTATGTGAAATCCATCCAGTTTTAACACATATTTTATTAGGACAATTTGATTCTTTTACCCTCACCATTTTATTGTATATCTCAACAGTCATATATCCTAACTTCCCCTTTATTTTAATTATCCTATTTTTACCTAGTGGTAAAACAATCTTTTTATATGGAGTAACTATTTCAACAGAATCAAATGATAATTTCTTTACTTTTTGAAAACTAAAAACAATAGCTGTTAAAAAAAATATAATTATTACATAATCGCCTATTTTCAAATACATTACTGTAACTTATCAAAAAACGATTCCAACCGCTCCATTGCTATATTAATATTATCTATTGAGTTAGCATATGAAAATCTTATAAATCCTTCTCCATTGGAGCCAAAATCTATACCTGGCGTAACTCCTACATGAGCATTATGCAAAATTTTTTTAGCAAATTCAAGTGAATTATCAGTATATTTTTTAACATTCAGAAATACATAAAAAGCACCATTTGGATGAGATTTTATGGTAAACCCCATATCTTTTAGTTTACTAATTATCAACAATCTCCTTTTATTATATATTTCCCTCATCCTTTCAACATGGGTTTTACACTCACGAAGAGCAGCAATTCCAGCTTTTTGAACAAAAGAATTTGCTGATATAAAAAAGTTTTGCTGAATTTTCTGTAACGGCCTGATTAACCAATCAGGACATATTATATAACCAAGTCGCCATCCTGTCATTGCATAAAGCTTTGAAAATCCATTTAAAACTATTGCATTATCTGTAAATTCAAGAATAGAATGCTCCTCTCCTTCATATGTTAATCCATGGTAAATTTCATCAGAAACTATTAATTTTCCAAGTGAAGCTATTTCTTCTAAATTTTCTTTATCTAAAATAGTGCCTGTAGGATTGGCAGGAGAGTTAATTAAAATTGCTTTTGTTTTTTTTGAAATAAGTTTTTTTAATTTTTCTACAGGAAACTGAAAATTTTCATCTTCATAGATATTAACATATTTTAAATTTCCACCTAAAAATTTTATAATATTTTTATAACAGGGATAAGATGGGTTTGAAAGTAAAACCTCATCTCCTGTTTCTAACAATCCAGCAAAAGCAAGAAATAAACATGGTGAAGTACCATTTGTAACTAATATATTATCTATCTTAATTTTCACATTGTATCTATTTTTATAAAATTTGGCAATTTCTTCCCTTAATTCATTAACTCCAAGGCTGTGTGTATAATGAGTATTGCCCATATCAAGCTCATTTTTTGCACTTATTTTTACTGGTTCTGGTGTGTCAAAATCAGGCTCTCCAATTTCAAGGTGAATTATATCAATTCCCTCTTGTTCAAGCTTATTAGCTTCTTCTAAAATTTCCATTGCATAAAATGGTGATATTTCAGCTGCTTTTTGAGCAATCATATTTAAAACCCCATATACTTTAATTAAATATTGTTTTATAGTATAATATCAGAAATTTTACAATATATTTATAAAAAAAATCTTGTAATTTTTTTTGGTTTTTTGTATACAAAATAAAAAAGAATTTATAAAAGGAGTTTGCCATTGGCTAATATATTAGAAAATCATTTACCATTAAGAGACAAAGTTTATCACATTATTAGAAAAGCTATTCTTGAAAGAGAGTTAAAACCTGGCAAGAGACTTACAGAAATGGAAATTTCCAATAAATATGGTATTAGCAGGACTCCTATTAGAGAGGCATTTCGTAAGCTTGAAAGTGAAGGTTTTTTAACCATTGTTCCAAGAAAAGGCGCAATTGTAACTGACCTAAATGAGCAAACTGTTCTGGAATTTTATCAAATAAAAGGTGCGCTTGAGGCTCTTGCAGGTAGATTAGCATTGAAAAATTTCACTGAAGAAGATATTAAAGAATTAGAAGAGCTGAACAATAAATTAAAAAGTTTTGAAAAAGAAGACAATACCAGCCTTGAAGATTTCAATAAAATTCACAATCAATTTCATAGGAAATTTATTGTTCTTAGTAAGAATAAGCTATTAATTGAAATTCTTGACAACCTTACCAAAAGATATTTAAGATTCAGATTAATGGTAGAGCATACTGACTTTATCGATGAAGTTATTGCCCAGCATGAAGAAATCATAGATGCATTTAAAAAAAATGACGAAGAGCTTGTTTCAAAATGTATTAAAAAAAATGCAGAATTAGGTTCAGAACTTATAAGAAAATATTATATTAACAAGGAGTAATAAATGAAAAATTCTATTTCTTCACCTATTGATCATAAAGTTTTACCAGATAAAATAGTTAATTATATTAGAGACAAAATAATTAATGGTGAGTTAAAAGCTGGAGAAAAAGTTTCTGAAGCTACACTTGCTGATGAGCTTAAAATTAGCAGAACCCCTATTAGAGAAGCTATAAGGTTACTTGAATGTGAAGGATTTATAGAATTAATTCCAAGAAAAGGCTCTGTAGTCAAATCTTTTTCCAAAAAAGATATTATTAATACTTTTGAATTAAAAGGAGTTATTGAGGCTTTTGGTGTATATAAGGCTGCACAGAAACTTTCTCCAAAAGAGATAGAAAAACTTTCAAATTATATTGAAAATGAAAAAAAACATCTTCAAAAAGGAGATATTACAAAATTTTTTAAAGAATTTGATAAATTCAACAATACATTAATTAAAAATTGTACCAATCAATATCTCCTTGACATTAATTTAAAAATGAACAACCATATAGTTAGGTACAGATATTTTTGTTATAAATTCCCAGAAATTCTCAATAACATTATCCCTTACCAGAGTGAGATTATAACATTATTAAATAATGGTGAGTTTCACAAATTACGAACAATATATGAAAAATATATTTTTGAAATTGGCCAAAAGATGTGTGAAAAAATGACATGGTAGAACTACTTGCACCAGCAGGAAATTTTGAAAAATTAAAATTTGCTTTTGAATATGGTGCTGATGCAGCATACCTTGGTTGGAAAAAGTTTAGTTTAAGGAACCTTTCAGGTAATTTCACCCTTGAAGAAATAGAAAGAGCAAAGGAACTTGCAGAAAAACTTAATAAAAAAATCTATATAACCTTAAACATTTACCCTTATGAAGATGATATTGACGAAATTATTGGATTTTTAAATTCATTAAAAAATATTCTTCCTGATGCTCTAATAGTTTCTGACCCTGGAATTATAAACCTTGCTAAAGAAATTTTACCTGAAGTAAATTTACATCTTAGCACTCAAGCAAATACCACAAACTCTTTGTCTGTTAATTTTTGGCACAGTATAGGAATCAAAAGAATCAACTTGGCAAGGGAACTATCTATAGAAGATATTGAATTAATTAGAAATAAAAATAAAAGTATTGAATTAGAAGTTTTTATTCATGGTGCTATGTGTATGTCTCTTTCAGGCAGGTGCCTTTTTAGTAATTATCTTACATCAAGGCCTTCAAATAAAGGAGAATGCACACATCCGTGCAGATGGAAATATTATATTATGGAAGAGACACGTAAAGGTGAATTTTTTGAAATATTTGAAGACAGTAGGGGAACATACCTGTTTAACTCTAAAGATTTATGTGGAATCTATTATCTTCCTAAATTAATAGCAATTGGCATTAATTCTCTTAAAATTGAAGGAAGAATGAAAAGTATATATTATCTCTCAAATGTATTAAGAGTTTATAGAAAAGCAATTGACTCTTTTTATGAAAATCCAGAGAGATTCAAAGTTAAGCAAGAGTGGCTAAACGAGCTATCGTCAGTGAGCAACAGAGGATACACAAAAGGTTTTTTTGAAAAGAGAAATAATTTAATGGAAAATTTTGACTCCTCAGGATACATTAGAAAATATCAATTTATGGGAGTGGTTGTAAAAAATGAAAATGGAAAGCTTTTTATTGAAGCAAGGAACAAAATTTTCAAAGGAGAATCTCTTGAAATAATTTCAAAAGATTTTAAAAATACCCCTATTATTCTTGATAAAATTTACAATATTAATGGAGAACCTCTTGATTTTGTGCAACCAATGAGTATATTTTATATAGATAGTTTTGATAATTCTATTTATCCAAATTCAATTTTAAGGAAAAAAATTGATTGAAAAATATCTTATAAATGAAATAGATTTTAATAAATTAATTTTAGTTGGTATAATATTTATTGCTTCAATTTTTTTACGTTATATATTTTCATTTCTTCTGGTACCAATTATTAGAAAGCTTGCTAATAGAACAAAAACCAAAATAGACAACGATATTATTGATATTTTTGAGCCACCTATCAATGCATTGATTCTTTTTGTAGGTTTTTTTCTAATAGCAGAAGTATTAATATCCAATAAAAAAATTGAATTATTTCTTTTTAGAGTTTTAAAAAGCTTTATTATTTTTGAATTCTGCTGGATTCTTTACAGAAGTGAAATTTTATTTAATAAAGCTTTAAAAAAAATCTTTCAGAAAAAAAGATTAGAAACAGCTTTAAATTTTCTACCTGTTTTTAATAAATTTATAAAAGTTACCATCTTTATACTTGGTTTTCTTCTTATTATTCAGGAATGGGGTATCAACATTGGTGCTTTAATTACTGGTCTTGGTATTGGCGGTGTTGCAGTTGCTCTTGCAGCAAAAGATACTATTGCTAATTTTTTTGGAAGTATTATGATACTATTAGATACACCATTTAAAATTGGAGACTGGATTCAAACTCCTAAACTTGAAGGAGTAGTTGAAGATATAGGCTTTAGAAGTACTAAAGTTAGAACCTTTGCACAGGCTCTGGTTTCTGTTCCAAATTCGCAGCTTGCTAATGATGTAATTATAAACTGGTCAAAAATGGGAAAAAGAAGAATTACATATAAACTTGGGCTAAAATATAATAGCCCTGCTTCAAAAATAAAAGAGTGTTTATCAAATATTAGAGAAATGCTTAATAATCATCCTGATATTCATAAAGATACTATTTTTGTTTATTTCAATGATTTTACTGATAGTGCACTTGAAATTTTTTTATACTTTTTTACATTTACAACTAACTGGAAAAAATATCTTGAGGTTCGAGAAGATGTGAATTTAAAAATAAAAAAAATTGTTGAAGAAGCAGGACTTGAATTTGCATTTCCATCAACTTCAATCTACCTGGAAGAGCAACCAATTAATATCAAAAAGGAGGGGTAAAATGGAAGATTTTTTAAAAAAATCATTTCTTGCAGGAATTGGCTTTCTTGCATTAACAGAGGAAAAATTTAGGAAAAATATAGAAAGTTTTATAAAAAAAGGAGAAATTACAGAAAAAGAAGGTAAAGAAATGCTTGGTAAATTTAAAGATAGATATCAAGATTTTTTAAAAGACCTTGAAAAGAAAATTGATATTCAAATTAATAAATGTATTGAAAAAGCAGGATTAGTTAAAAAAAGTGACCTTGCAAAAATTGAGAAAAGGCTTGAAGAAATTGAATCAAAAATTTCAAACTAATTTCTCCTATGAATATATTCAAATTAGCAAAAACTTATAAAAAATTAAAAAGATTAAATCAAATTATACCAGTATTAGTAAAATACGGTTTTGGTGGTATTCTTAGTGAATTAAAGTTAGATTACTACTTCTACCTCAGTAAAAATATTTTCAAATTAAAAAAAAGTAAAGATTTTGAATCACTTAGTAATGAAAGAAGATTTAGGTTGGCACTTCAGGAATTAGGCCCTACCTTTATAAAACTTGGACAGGTATTGAGTATCAGAGAAGATATTTTGCCAGAATCTTGGATTAAAGAACTTGAAAAACTTCAGGATAAAGTTGCACCGCTTCCATACAAAGTTTTAAAAAAATATATTTCAGATGATTTTCTATACATAGAGCCAGAACCTATTGCCTCAGCTTCAATAGCACAAGTACATAAAGCAAAATTAAAAACAGGAGAAGATGTTGTTATAAAGATCAAACGCCCAAATATTGATGAAACTGTTACAACAGATATTATGCTTCTCAAGCAGTTTGCCACTCTTCTTGAAACATACATTCCAGAAATGAAACTTCTCAGGCCTTATGACCTTGTGGAAGAATTTGAAGAGATTATTACTAAAGAGCTTGATTTTTTTCATGAACTTCAAAATATAAAAAATTTTCGTAAGATTTATGAAAATGATGATTTTATCTATATACCTAAAATTTATGAAGATCTGTGTAATGAGTATTATCTTGTAATTGAATATATTGAAGGGATAAAAATAAATAATTTTTCTAAATTAAAGAAAAGTAGTTTTGATTTGAAAAAAATTGCAAATATATGGAGCAAAAAGGTTATAGAGCAAGTTCTCATTTACGGTTTTTTTCACGCTGACCCTCATCCTGGAAATATCTTTGTTCTTGATGATGGAAAAATAGCATACCTTGATTTTGGTATGATGGGCAGATTTACAGATGATATGAAGATTAATATTGGAGAATTAATCCTTGCAATAGCAAATAAAGATGTGGATAAAATAGTAAAAGTGCTAACAAATATGAGTGATGAGTTTTATGTTGACAATCTTACAAAATTTAAAAAAAATTTATTAGATTTTCTTGATACATATTACAATGTTTCTTTAAAAAATTTCTACATTGGCAAGGTATTAAAAGAACTACTGAGATTACTCAGAAAATATCAGATAAAAATAATAGTGGATTATGTTTTACTTGATAAAACAATGATTACAATGGAATCAATTTTAAAAAACCTTGACCCAAATTTTGATATTTTTGAAAATGCAAAAAAAATAGTTAAATCAGTTCTTGCTAAAGAAAATAATATATATTCATTACGGAAAAAAGCTTTAAAAAAATTGCAGGAAATCAAAGAAGTTACTGAAGAGATACCATTTTCTCTTGCAGATATCCTTAAGCTTCTTAAAAGAAATAAACTTGAAATAAAATTTTATCATAAAGGGCTTGAAGATTTTATAAGAGAAATGGATAGAGCTACAAACAGACTTGTGCTCAGTTTTATAATATCTTCTACAATTATTGCTTCATCTATCTTTATAAAATCGGATATTGGACCATCTATTAATGGCTTCTCCATTATAGGAATATCTGGATTCATATTTGCATTTTTGCTTGGTTTATGGCTAATCTATGGTATTATAAAATCTGGAAAAATTTAGAATCCAATTGTAATATTTCCATCTGCTCTAATATATTTAAATTTGAAATTTGCAAATCTAAAAATTTTTAAAATCTCATTTACATTTTTACCTTTTATTTTAAAAATAAAAGAGTTGTTTTTAATTTCATAGAGCCTATATTGTACATTAAATTTATCAAGTAATTCAGTAACAGACTTTACCTGTAAATAATTTTTAGGTGAGTTAACGAAAAGTAAATATTCAATATTTTTGTTAATACTTTTTGCCTGTTCATTTTGTATTTTCTCAATAATGTTTCTGATTAGAATCTCTATTTTCATAACAAAATTCGCATCAAACTTATCAAATATGCTTTCGTTAAAACCTCTTAAAATTTTAGTATTGAAAGTTTCAGAAACAATCTGCTCATTTCTACTATTATAACATGAAAGTGTCATTGAAACATTATCAAATTCTCTTTCTATACTGTATATTTTCTTTTCTTGAGTAAGCTTGTAATTAACAACTATAAGCAGATCTTTAACCTCTGAAAAAGTTGAATCTAAACTTTGCTGATAAGGTAAAAAAATAGTATTTGGAATGTCTCTAATAGCTCTTTTTATAAAGTCACTACATTTTTCATCAATTGTTGTACTACTATTGTCATTAGAGCAAAAAATTGCAACATAAACTAATTGAGTTGAAGATGTTTTATCAACAGCTTTTTCAAGTAGAGGTAAATTTATGCTAACTTTAATTTTTTCATTTAAAATATTACCTATCTGTTTTTCTTCTATAATTTCATAACCATTAATAAACCTGTTTGCATTGGATAAAATGTTTTCATAAGAGCTATTATCAGATAAGTTTAAGATATTTTTTAAAACTTTTTTAATAGCTTTTCTAAAAGCATCATTTAAGGCATTTTCTCTTGTTGAAGTAACTTCATCTTTTATAACACTTATTCCTGTAGATTCAACAGTAATGTTTTGTGATGCGAATAGGAGAGTATTGACTAAAAGAAAAAAAATAATACTATATACGATTTTTTTGTACATATTTCATTGCTATAGAGCTATATTTTTCAACATAGGGAAAAAGTTTTGAATTTTTCACAAAAACTGTATTAGAAAAAAACATCAAAATGTAACAAATTCCAAATACTATTAAAGTTGCTTTTAACATGCCCAAAAGAGCTCCTAAAAACTTATCAAGAAAATAAAAAATTTTTATAGAATCAAGTGGCTTTAACAATTTGTATTTTAGATATAGACCTAAAAATAAGCAGATAAAAAAAGAAATTATTACAATAATCATTGTATCTTGCTCAGTATGAAAATAGGGGATATTTTTCAACAACAAAGGGGAATTTATTGCTACATAAATTGATGCAAGAATTATTATAAGTGTTATAAAGGTGCTTATAAAACCATTGTTGAATCCTCTAATTATAAAAAAAACATAAACAAGTAAAATTATTATATCCAGACCATTAATCATTTTTTGATAATTTGAACTATTTTTTTGTCAAAATTTAAATTAATTATAATATTTTGTGTAACTTCTTTTGTTTTTAAAATTCCCTGTAAAATTAAATTATTATAATCTTTTAAATTTAAATCACCATTTAAAAGTAATAACCCTTTCTTTGACATTAATGATAATTTGTAAAATTTTAAGGAATTTTTATACGGCTTTACAAAGCCTTTAATAAGGTCAAACTTTGTTGAATAACTGTTATTGTCAAAATTGGTACTACTATTATCATAAATGTATGAAAAATTGACTATATTGTTTTCAGAAAGTTCTTTGCTAATATTATCAAGATTAATCCCTTTTATTATAAAGTTCTCTATAAAAAAATAACCTTTACCATTATTGAATTTACCATTTTCACCTTCTGCAATAAAGGAGCAGTTAAAATTACCATTAAAAATTGGATATAAATTGAAAAGTTTGAAAAATTTTTTTAAATTAATATTTTTTACATCTGCTGCAACTTGAAGTGGATTGGAATCAATTTCTGGTATAAGTGAAAAAATAAAACTTCCATCATCTATATCAAAATTAACTTTATTATATGAAACTTTTGAATTAAACACAGTAGTGGAAATATCAACATTATTAAGAATTGTATCAGCTATTTTCAACTGTTGTAATTTAATGCTAATATTCGAATATTTTAAGTTATCAAAAAAAATGGAACTATCAGGAATTGAAAAAGAATCACCAACAATATTAAAACTTTCCTGTTTATTGTCAAGGTTTCTTTCATAAAGAAGTTCAAAATTTACATTATTAAATGTAATATCTTTATACTTTCCTGAAACCTTTCCTTTGCTTTTTAAAAATATTTTATAATTTTGAGGAGATATAAATTGTCCAGAAAAACCCACTTCATTTTTATCAGGTAAAATAATTTTCGCATTATAAATATTAGTAGCAACTTCATTGCTATTTAAAAAACCTACAAATGTATTATTATCAAAAACTAATTTAAACTCCTTTTGCAATTTCCCATTAATTTGCCCAAAATATCTAATCACAGATTGGATATTACTGTAATTCTTGGGAAAATTTACAGGGATATTTAAAACTTTAACTAAGTTGTTTAAAGAAACATTACTAAAGTTGATATTTAAAACAACATCTTTAAAATTATTAACTCCTCCATTAATTGAAGTAAAAAAATTATTTAAGTACCCAAACATTTTAGAAGCAATACCACTTTTAGAAACAATGATTTGGCCGAAAAGTTTTTTTAGTAAAAAATCTTTTCCTGCTATGTTAGCTGAAATAATATTAATTTTATTAATGGGAAAGTTAATATATTTTAAATCAGAAATGCTATTTTTAAATTTATCATTATTAGCCAAAAGCTCCATTCCATATATTTCAAGGGTTTTGGTTATTAAATTGCATTTAATCTTTGATATAAAAAAATCTTTTCCTGAAATACCTTCAATCTCAAATTTCCATGGAAAAATATTGTCTTTCTGAAAATCATTAATAGAAATATTTGAATGGAATAATAGATAATAATTAGAATAAAGCTTTTTTTCTATATCTATTCTATAAAAAAATAGATAAACAGCAGTAGCTCCTACTATTAATAAAAAAATTAAAAAATTTATAAATCTTCTCATAATAACCAAATATTAAAAAAGCCACCTCCTGGTGGCTTTTTATGATTATTTGCCGTCAAATAGAGACCATTTTCCTCGTGTTTTGGCAAAATGAATTGCGCTATTTTTTTGAGATTCTGTGTACATACGGTCAATATTAAACACTTGACCAGGATAAATTAAATCAGGATCCTTTATTTTATCTTT
This sequence comes from uncultured bacterium, assembly GCA_964543655.1. Classification (GTDB taxonomy): domain Bacteria; phylum DYJV01; class DYJV01; order DYJV01; family DYJV01; genus CAZBLP01. The sequence continues at coordinate 5,572 of CAZIZE010000026.1, read as the reverse complement.
ATTAGCTCTATAAATTAGTGGCCACATAAATGGATCATTATATATCTCCTTGTAACTGGAAATTTTCCACAAGCATTCACCTTTCTTAACTTTATACAGCATTGGCAAAGAAATTACTGGTGCTGCCTTCACCTGCTCTGTTGAAATAGGCTGAGGTTTTTGTGGAGCTGGTTTGGCTTTTTCCTGAACGGTTGTTTCCTGTTTTGGCTGTTGCTATGGTACAACAGGTTGCTTTTTAACCACTTCTTTTTTAGCACAGGCAACACAGAAAACCACTAATAGAAAAGCTATTGATACCAATCTGAGTATTCTTTTCATTTTGTAACTCCTTTCGCTTATTTTATTTCTAAATACAAAAATTGTTTTACTTTGTCAAATAAAATTTTGTTAATTCTACTTTTCTGCAATATAAATTTTCACAAGCCCAAAATTCATTGAATGAATTTTAATTACTTTAAATCCTACAGCTTCTATTTCTTTTTTAAAAAAATTAGTTTCTGGAAAATTTTTAACTGAATCTGGCAAATATGTATATGCCTCTTTATCAGAAATCAAACCTCCAATAAATGGTAAAACTTTTTTAAAATAGAATTTCATAATAAAATTTTTTGGCATTGAAAATTCAAGAATAAGTAAATATCCATTTTTTTTTAAAATATAATAAAACTCTTTTAATGCCTTTACTCTTTCAGGAATATTCCTTATACCAAATGCAATAGTAACTGCATCAAAGCTACTATTTTTAACAGGAAGATTTGTTGCATCACCAACTGCAAAGGTAAGATTTCTATACTTTCTCTTAGCTATTTTAATCATTTCCCAGCAAAAATCAATACCCCATGTATCTCTATTTATCTTTTTAGAGATTTCCATTGTAAGATCACCAGTGCCACAGGCAATGTCAAGAACTTTTTCAAATCCTTTATCTTTAATAATATTGGCAACTTTTTTTCTCCAAAGATTATCTATCCCAAAAGAAAGAAAATGATTAAGGAAGTCATAATCATTGGATATTTTGGAAAACATTTTTTTTATTTTTTCAGCATCACCCATATCTAACCTTTGTAACAGAGAAGAACCTCATACTCTTTTATATGATTGTAAAACTCATCTATAATTTCATGAAACTCTGTTTGATGAGTATTTGATTTTAGCACAAATTCAACTATTTTATTTCTTTTAACCGGGATAACATCCATTAAATGCTTTCTAACTGTTTTAAAACAAGCATATTCTGATACTTCCTGAAGCATTCTAAAATTGATAGAATATTCTGAATGTCCCATTAATTTAATTTCTTTTGGTGAAAAATTCTCCTTTTCATCAATTAAAATATCTGAAAAATAAGATGGAATTTCGTATGTGGAAGAATGCTCAACAAAAAAGATAGCATTACATTTAGCAGCTGCAAGATTCACAAAGTCAAGTGCACCAATATTAATATTGGTTCTTTTAGGAAGATAATCTACATTAACCTGATAAAAATTTCCAAATTCATCAGTGGAAACATCTATTAATGTTTTAAAATCACCTATTACTTCATTTAAAATAATTAAATCAACACTTCCATTAAAATTTTTAATAAATCTGACACCATCACTTTCTATAAATTCTATGTTTTTATATTCAGATAACGCCTGTTTCTGAATTTCTAAAAATTTTTTGCTAATATCCACCATAAAAACCTTTTCAAATTGAACATATTGCAAAAAATTTTTCATAAACTTACCATATCCTCCACCTATCTCTATAATAGTTTTAAATTTTTCTATTTTTAAATATTTTTTTAAAAAATTAAAAATAAACTCACTGTAAAGTTTCTTTTCCTCAAGTAACTGTAAATATGGTGATTCCATATTTGATAGAGATTCAGATATGGTATACTCAAAAAAAAGGTCAGGGCTTTTTTTATAATATTCAGATGGGTCATTTATTATTTTCAAAATATCCTCTATCTGTTAATGTTTAAATGCCCTTTCTCCTGTAAAAACCATTGTAACTTTGGGCTCTGCTTCATTGCATGCTTCTATTGATTCAAAATCTCTCTCAGACCCACCAGGTTGAACAATTGCTCTAATTCCCTGAGCTATTCCTACATCAACTCCATCTCTAAATGGGAAAAATGCATCAGAAACCATTGTGCTGCCAATTAAACCACCTTTTTCAGCTTTTACCTGCTCATCAATTTCAGCTTTTAATTTTTCTGATTTCATCCCTTTTTTTATTTCAAGCTCTAAAGTTTTATAAGGAATTTTATACTTTTCCCAGCAAATTTTATCTGCATACTTTGTGTAGGCTTTATAAACTGCTATTTCAGCAACACCTACCCTATCCTGCTCTCCTGTGCCTATACCAACAGTGGTCCCATTTTTTACATATATTACTGAATTTGATGTAACTCCTTGCTCAACCCACCATCCAAACAACATATCATTGTATTCATCATCAGTTGGTTCACGTTCTATCTTGTATTCTTTACCTTTATAAATTGTTTTTGCTGGTAGAAAATCATCTTTGCTCTCTATTTTATTGAGCTGGCTTTGCTGCAAAATTAATCCACCATCAATTAATGATTTAAAATCAAGAAATCTGTAAAATTTATATTTTTCAAGTGAATCAATTTTATTCATTTTGATTATTCTCAAATTCTTTCTCTTTTTTAAAATTTCAACACTACCCTCAGCAAACTCTGGTGCTACAACAACTTCAAGATAATTTTCTGAAATTAACTTAGCAGTTTCTTTATCTATAACTCTATTAAAAACAGCGCATCCTCCAAAAGCTGCAATCCTGTCAGCCATATTTGCTTTAAAATACGCATCAGATATTGTTTCTCCAAATGAAACACCACAAGGATTGTTATGTTTAACTATTACAACAGCAGGTTGACTGCTGAGAAATTTTAAAATATTCAGCCCTGCATCAATGTCTGTTAGATTAATTTTCCCTGGATGTTTGCCAAATTGTAAAAAATCATTCTCAGTTAATGAACTAACAAGACCTTTTTTAGGCTCAATATATTTACAATCAGCTAATATTAGATTACCATTAATCAGTTCATAAAGAGCTGCTTCCTGCCCTGGATTTTCTCCATATCTAAGTCCTTTTTCAATTAAAATCCCTTGTTGTTCATCAAAAATCTTCCATGTTCTTTTTTTATATACAAGAACAGTATTATCAATCTTAATCTCTATTTTTTCTGGAAAATTATCATCCATAACTGTTTTATATTTTTGTTTTAAATCCATATTATTCCCCTTTTTGCTCAAATCTAAATAATTTGCCACCTAATAGATGAACATGCAAATGATATATTACCTGGCCACCTTCTTTATTAACATTAACCAAAACTCTATATCCAGAATCTGCAACATTAAAATCTTTTGCTATTTTCTGAACAGCTTTAATTATTTTGTTATAAATTGCAAAATCCTCCTCTGTAATATCATTAAAAGTTGGAATATGCTTTTTAGGAACCACAAGAATATGAACAGGTGCTTTGGGGTTAATATCTTTAAAAGCAATAATATCTTCATCTTCATAAACAACATCTGCTGGAATTTCTTTATTTATAATTTTGCAAAAAATACAATCATTACTCATAATTTACCTCCTTTTATATTATTTTCAAAGTTAATACAATATTCATTGTAAAATTTCAATTGTTTTTGATTGAAACAAAATTTTATCTATGATAATTTTCTTAAATAAAAAATTTTAACTGATTAAAATGGATATTATAAAAAAATTTCTTTACTATCTTAATCTATTAAAACTGAAGTTAATTCGTAGCTTCCTCAATTTCCCACAGGATAGAGAAGTTAAAAGAGGTTTCATAATAATACAAATTGATGGATTATCATATAATACCTTACAATTTGCCCTTGAAAAAGGTTATTTAAAAAATATTAAAAAATACATCTTAAATGATAAATTTATTTTAAAAAAAATTTATTCACCACTACCTTCCAATACACCTTTTTTTCAAAAAGTGATTATGTATGGTGATATAGAAGCATTGCCAGGTTTTAGATGGTTTAATAAAAAAAGAAAAAAATATTACACTTTTTTAAATCCAGAAACAGCTGAAGAGGTGGAAAATTGCATAAAAAAAAGTGGTAAAAAAGGTATTTTAAAAAATGGAGCCTCATATCTTAACTTTTATAGTGGTGATGCCAGTAGAAATTATTTAACTATGAGTAAAATCTTAAAAACTTCTTTAAGAAAAAGGCTTTCTGGATTAAAAATAGCATTAATAATTTTTTTAAATATTTTTACCATTATTAGAGTAGCTTACTGGTCATTAAAAGAGTTAATTAATGAAATAAAAGATAATCTTTACTACTATTTTAATGATCTTACTCAGAGAAATTCCATGTTTTTTCCTTTTTTAAGAATTTTAAATAATGTTATAATTACCGAATATATTACAAGTGGAGTCTGCACTGAAATTTTATGTGGAACATCAAAAATTTACCTAACTTTAAATGCCTATGATGAGCTTGCACATCAGAGAGGAGCAACTTCAAGAAGCAGTTTAAAAATATTGAAACTAATAGATAAATCTGTTTTTAAAATCTTTCAATTTGCCAAATATTCAAAAGTAAGAAAATATGATATTTTCATCCTTTCAGATCATGGTTCAGCAAACTCAGTCCCATTTTATAAGCTTTTTAAAAAAAATGTTAAGGATATTTTAAAAAAATATCAGGTTGAAGAACATTCTGATAGATTTAGTAAAAAGAGAAGAAATATTCAATTTCACATTTTAAATAAAATCAAAATACACTCTTTAAAAGGAGATATACCAAAATTTTTTTCCAGAATTTATAGGAACAATTATCTTGGAAAAAATCTATATCAATTCAACATAAAAGAGATAAACTTAGTTTCATTTGGTCCTGTTAGCCATCTTTATTTTAATAAATTTGAAAATAAAATAAATTTCAATGAAATAACCAGAGAGTATAATTTTATTTTAATAGAACTCCTTTCACATAGAGGTATTGGATGGTTATGTATGCAACATGAAAATAATAGCGTGATTATCCTTGAAAAAAACTCATATTCTAAAATTAAAAATGGGAAAATAGTAGAGGGTGAATTGAAAAAAATTATATTAAATGAAAATGAGTTAATCTATCTTGAAAACATGGTTAAGCATGAGGAATCTGGTGATATTTTAATTTTTTCAAATTATTTTAATAAACATATTATAAATTTTGAAGACCAGATGTCATGTCATGGTGGCATAGGTTTTAACCAGAATGATGCTTTTCTCATATTTCCAAAGCATAAAGCCTTTCAATTAACAAATTGCCACCTTCCTTTACAGCTTTACAATTTTTTTATAAATTCTTATTAAATTTTAATTAATGTTTTCAAGTTGTGTATATGTTAATTTTCAGCAATTTTTTCAAAACATCAGGAAATTGATTCTTCTTCACCTTCCTGAGAATCAGAATAACTTTTTTATACAAATTTACGGTTCAACTTTCATAGTTCAACGTTGAAAGACACTTTAATAATACAAAAGTAAATTTAAAACCCAACAGCAATTTTTACAAGTGCT
>CAZIZE010000025.1:0-6532 GCA_964543655.1 uncultured bacterium | reverse complement strand
TTTGGAATTATATCATTTGTAAAAGCAGTATATCAAAAGTATACTACCCCAATTTGTCAAGACAATTTTTTTTAATAATTCCCTATTATCATCTCTTGCTTTTTCTATCTATTTGTAATAAAAAAAAATTTAAGAAGTAAACTTACGCAACTTTTATACAAATTCACGGTTCAACTTTCATAGTTTAATGGTGAAAGACACCTACTTTAATAACAATAATTTAAGAATTTTGCAGATGTCATTTCAAGTAGAAAATTGTATAAGAATATTAAAAATTTAATTTAGTTTTGTATTATGGAGATTGGCAAATGTATGGAATTGTTGAATTTTCAATTTTACCTGTTGGTACAGGTTCGCCATCAGTTAGTAAGTATGTAAAAATGGCTCATGAAGTTTTAAAAAGTAGAAAATTTATTATTGCACCTAATAGTATGGGTACAGTTGTTGAAGGAGAAATCGAGGAAATTTTAGAAACCATTGTAGAGATTAATAAAAAATTATCTTCTTCCAGTATAAAACGTGTTGTAACTACAATTAAAATTGATTACAGGATTGATAAAAAAGTCTCTATTGAATCAAAGCTAAAAGCCATTAAGAGCTAAGTCAACACGACTTAGCTCTTCTTTTTAACAGGAGTAATATTTATATTTATATTTTCATTTAATTTGAATCCAGATACCAATTTTTTCAATTCTTTTGATTTAATACTAACCTGCTTTATGTTTAAATCAGTATTTTTTGTTAATTTTATTGCTTCATGGCAGAGAGTCTGAATCTGACTCATTGATTCATTTATTAAATTAGAGGCATTTGCCTGTTCATCAGTGCCAATTTGAATATTTTCAACTTCATTTTTAATTTCATTAATAGACATATTAATTGTTCTTGCAGCTGATTGAGATTCTATTGCAAGGTTAACTGTTTGCTCAGAAATTTCAGAAAGATTAGTTGAAACTGATTTAAGGTTTTCAGAATTTTCTTTTAATTTAAAAACATTACTGCTAATATTATCTGATGCCTGCCTAATATTGTCAAATTCACTAATCATACTATCTGCTTCTAATTTTAGCTCTTCAAGTTTTGAGTTAATATCTTTACTTTCATCTACAACATTGCTAACAGAATTTGTTATTTGATGAATTACTTCTCTTTGCTCATTTGATGCAATTGCTATCTGTTGAACAAATTGTTTGGAGTTATTTGATTTTTCAACTACAGAATCAAGCTGTTTTCCTGCATTATTTAACATTTCAAGGCCGTTTGTCATATCATCAACACTTTTGTTGCTCTGTGAAACAGCCTCTTCTGTAATTTTAATCATTGAATTAATAATCTCTTTAATTTCTTTTGTTGCATTGCCACTTCTCTCAGCTAATTTTCTAACTTCATCAGCAACAACTGCAAAACCCTTACCTGCTTCACCTGCTCTTGCAGCTTCTATTGCTGCGTTTAAAGCAAGTAGGTTTGTCTGTTCACTTATTTCATCAATTAATGTTAAAATATCTTCTATATTGCCAACAGATTCTGAAAGCTCGGTCATTGTATTGCCAAGTGATTTTATATTTTCACCTATTGCATTCATCCTTTCTACTACTCTATCCATTTCATCTTTACTTTTTATTACCTCATTTGCAGATTCTTCAGTAACTTTATATGCATCATCAGCTCTATTTGAAACTTCATCTATACTCCTTGCCTGTTCTTCAATAGCTGATGCTACAGCATCTACAGAGGACAATATGTTACTTGCTGCTTCTTTTGCATTTTCTATATAGTCTGTTATTTTTTCAAGTATTGTTTCATATCCTTGGATAACTCCATTAATATCATTTGAGCCTGCTTCAACTATTTCAGAAATTTCATTTAACACATTGGACGAATTTGTTACATCGAGAACTATATTGTTTAATTTATCTGTGTAATTTCTAATATTTTCTATTTCATCTATTAACTGATTATTTTCTCTATGGAAAATATTAACAGTATCAACAAGATGTTTTGTAGAATCAGCAAGAGAATTGAGGACCGCATTAATTTCTTCAAGGGATGATGCAACAGTATCAACATTTTTCATAACATTTTCATTGGACACCTTAACCTTTTCAGATTCCTTAGCAACATTTTCACTTTGCTCAGTTAAGATTTCACTACTTTCCTTTACTTTTAGGAGCATTTCATTTAATTTATCAATAAATGTGTTAAAATATATTCCAAGCTCACCAATTTCATCATTACTTTTAATTGTAATTTTTTTTGTGAGATCTCCTTCACCTTGTGAAATCTCTTTTAAAATATTCTTTGTCTGTATTAAAGGGGAAATTAAAGTTGAGATACCAAAGTAGAGTATCAGTAAAAATATAATAAGACCAATTATTAAACCAATTAGAAGTTTATTCATTGATGATTTAATTAATGACATAGCCTTTTTGGTGTTATAAATTACAGCAGCAACAGCCACACTTTTACCTTCAAAGTCTTTAATAGGAAAGGCAGCAGTAATTGTAGCATCCTTGTTTGTTTTAATAATTTCTTTATTTAATGCTTCTGTTAAAATTTTATTATCTATTTTTTCAGTGATATAAGAGTATTCATCTTTGTTTATTAGTGTAAAATTTCCTATTTTCGGGTTATTTTTTAATTTTGTGGCAATTGATAGTTCACTATTTTTTAAAAATAAAATTATTTTTGATTGTTCACTGGACATACTTTTTGTAATATGTTCAAAATTTGCAACCATTTCCACTGAGCCTAAATATTTGCTTTTCCCTGACCCAGCAATTGTGGCTATAATTGGGACAATACCTCTAATTGCAAGACCAGCTCTACCTATCTCTATTCCTGAAACAGCTTTTTTAGTTTTGTAAACTTTTAAAATTGTTTTTCTAAAACTGCTTAAATCATCACCACCATCCTTTTGACCAGGTTTTCGCCATAATCTGAGTAAACTAACAGCAGGTGGTAGATGAAAATGTATTTTTATATTTTTTAATCCAGAATCTTTTTTTAATTTCCCAATAATATCTCTCATATCATCTCGTAAAGCCTCTCTTGATAATTCTGGCTCACCAATTTGATATGCATCTGCAACAACGCCGTAAGAAGAAATTAAAGAGGCTATTGATAAACATTTTTCCTCTTCAAGTTTTATCTGATTTTTTATAGAATTAACTGTTTTTTTTACATCTTGATTAATAAAGTAATTAGAAAGATTGTGGAAGCTATGATAGATAAAATATTGAGTAACACCTATAAAAATTATAAATAATATAAATACTGGTATTAAAATTTTCCATTTAAAACTCATCTTCATTTTATACTCCTTTTGTTATTAAATAAAATGAATATATATTATAAGAAAGCCCATTTTTGAATATTAAGATATAGAACTGTAAATTTTAAGAAGCATAATTGTTCAAATAACTAAAAGTAAATTGTAATCTGAAGTTCTAAAGATATAATAATATATTTATTTTTTAATTTCAACATAAAAAGTAGCTATAATCAAATTTTTTTCAGTTGCAACAACAGGAAAAATTTCTTTAAATTTTGAGATTGAATATTTTTTTAGTAAATTTGAATCAATTTTTATTTTAAATCCTCTATCATCACCAGTGTTACTAATATTAGAAGGGACAAACCCTTTAAAATTAATCTTTATATTTTTTCCAGAAAAACCTTCACTAAAAACTTTTATTAATTTTATTGTATCGCCTTTTTTCAAAATAATTTTTTCACCATTTAAAATTGCTCTCTTTTTACCATTAATCTTAACAATAAAAACCCAGTCCTGTTTGTCAAGGGAAGATTTCAGCTTTAAGTATATGTAGCCTATTATTTTATTGTCCTTTCTGAAAATAATTTTTGTATTTCTACCTATTTTTACAGGGGTATCCATATCATTTAATCCATTAATACCCAAAAAATCACACGATAAACCTCTTTTATAATTAGATTCAATATGTATAACTTTTACAATAGAGTTTTTTGGTAGGTAAATTATTTTTTTATTGGTAACAATTTGCGGTTTGTCATTAATTTGTAAAACAACATATTTTAACACTGGCTTTGGTAAGAAAATTTGAGGTTGCTCTGGTATTATATTAAATAGCTTCATAAAAGCATTAACAGCATAGTTATGAAATCTAACCTTCATTTCAACAGATGGTAGATTTTTGGATGTCTCTATTGCAAATGCAGGAATACAGTAGTTTTTCAAAGCAAAAAAAGTTGCAGTTTTTCTCATGTCTTTAAATGGTGTTTTGGGGCTACTTGTATTGGTATTAAAATAATGCATAAAATACCTTTTATCTCCAATCTTCTTGTTAACTTCCTCAATAACCTGGTATGCCCACTTTTTTAAAGGTAAAATCTTTTCATTAGCGCATTTATATTCATCTGTATCAGTAATAATTGATTCACCAAACCTTTTTGGATTCCTCATTTTATTAATATATTTTGGATAATGAAATCCCCAGCCATCGTGTAAATGGAGAAAAACATCAGATTCGCCCATTAATTTTTTAATTACTGACACCACTTTATCCATATCTGTTACAACTTTTCTTTTATGAAAAATTCTATTCATATCGCCATCAATACCTCTGTTAAAAAGAATAATAGATTTAAAATTAGCCCTTGGTACAACAATCAAATTACCTTGCTCAAGGATTATATCAGAGTAAAGATCAGCAGAAAGAAAACCTCCAGGCTCGTCACCTTGAATTCCTCCAACAATTAACATTGTTTTTCCATTTTTTCTTCCATAAATTTTATAAACATCAAGTTCATAATCAGAGCCTTTAAAATAAACAAGATGGACTGTAGATGGTCTTTTAATTTTTGCATAAAGTGGTAAGGTAAGCAAAAATAAATATATTAATGCAATTTTTAAAATAGAGATTTTCATTTAATTTTTCTCCAAGATTCTGAAACTATTTTGTAATCTCCTGGACAACCTGTTAAAATTAATTTTTTGATACCCAAATCTTCATAATTGTCAGAGTCGTATTGTTGGATAAAAGTAATTTCTGTTGTTAATGGATCTATAATATGAAATTTTAATCTGTATATTTTCACTTTTATATTTTTCATTTTTTTAAAAATGTTTGATTTATAAATTTTCCAGCTATTGAAATTATATTTGTTATTTTTAAATTTTTTTGAATAAAAATTAATATATTTTTTTAAATTTTTACTCTGCCATGAATTTTTCCAATTCTCAATAAAATTGTATATATAGGTTTTTAATAATTTATAAGAATTACTATTAATATATTTTTCATAAATAATTTTAAATTGCCCACCACTTTTATAAAGATAAAGTTGCTTTATCCCCTCATTTAATAAATTAGCTGCACAATAGAGCTGTCTGAAACCTATAAAAACTTCTTTATTATCCTCTTTAAAAATTTTTAATTTATTGTAATGAATTCTTTTGTAAGGATAAGATTTCATTAATCTTCTTTTTATTTTTAAATAGCTGCGAAGTTTTTGATTTTTATTATTTATGAACAATTTATGATAAAATGAGCTAAACTTTTTAAAATTATTATGTTGCCAAGAATTAATATATGAGTTAAAAAAATTTAACCAAAATTTTTTTTGAAGATTATAATTTTTTTGGTTCATATATTCTACCTTTTTAGAAATTATTACATATTTACCAACTGGTGAAAACCTTGATAAATCCTTTAGATCTCCATTATGCAATGCAACACAACCTTTTGTAAACAATTTTTTTTCACCTTCAATTAATCCATGTATCCAGATTCCACCACCTGTTTTCCCTAAAATTTTATCAACAGGATTTGGATAATTTAGGGGATATGCTCCATCGCCATACTTTTTTGCAAGTTTTGAGGGAGGAATATATAATCTAATTTGGTAAATTCCTTCTGGTGTTCTTTTGTCGCCTTTTTTGTACTTATCACCTTTTTTCTCACCAATAAGAATTCTATGGTATTCATGAATTATTTTTATTTTATCATTGTATACTTGAACCACTTGTAAAGTCTTCTTTTTTTTATCAACCAAAAAAACAGTATCATGAACAATTCCTTTAGTAAAAATATTAACAAATTTCTGACAATAAGAGAATTGTGAAAAACTAAACAGAAAAATTAAAATTAGAAGAAATTGTCTGCTCATTTTCTTTCCCCATACATTAATTTGTTGTATAAATTTATATATTGAACTTCTAAATTAAAGTAAGTTGGTAATTTATCCCAATCTCTATTAGTAATATAAATCCAGCCTATTTTATTTTTTTTTGCAAATTTAATGGAATATTTTAAAAATTTTTCTGTAGTATGATGAAGCAAAATTGCAATTTTTTCAGAAGGAAAAGATTTATATTTATTAATGTTAAAATTTTTCAGTTCATTAAAACTATTTTCATATATTATAGAGATTTTAGGGTCTAATTTTTTCAAAAATTCTACATTTGCATATGGTGAGTTAATTACAGTTAATTGAAAATTTCCTTTTTTTTTCGCATAATTTAATATTTTTTTGTAAAAACTTAATAAATTAA
>CAZIZE010000024.1:0-11620 GCA_964543655.1 uncultured bacterium | reverse complement strand
GCTATTAGTATGATTCAAACTGCTGATGGTGCTCTCTCTGTTATTGATGAAAAGCTTATTAGAATGAAAGAGCTTGCTGAACAGGCTGCAACTGGTACCTATACTTCCACACAGAGACTTATGATTGATTCTGAATATCAGGCAATGGCATCAGAAATTACAAGGATTGCTAATGCAACAGATTTTAATGGTATTAAACTTCTTGATGGTACCCTATCTTCAAGTTATACCAATCCAGCTGACTGGAGCAAAGACCATATTGGCTCCACCTTAACTCCAACTGGACCATTGAAAATCCACTTTGGAACAGGCAACAGCAGTGCTGAAGACTACTACTACATTGCTATTGGTAATGCTACAGCTTCTGCTCTTGGTGTGGGAAATGCATCTGCTCAAAATGCAGGATATTCAATTAGTACACAGGCAGCTGCACAGAGTGCACTTTCAGCTCTTGACGAAGCTATTGTATCTAAAGACAAAATTAGAGCATCACTTGGTGCATTACAGAACAGGCTTGAAAACACAATTACTAACCTTACAATTCAGGCAGAGAATTTACAGGCATCAGAATCAAGGATTTCAGATGTTGATGTTGCAACAGAAATGACCAACTTTGTAAGGAATCAAATTCTTGCACAATCAGGTGTTGCAATGCTTGCTCAGGCTAACTCCATACCACAGCTTGCTCTACAATTATTAGGTTAATACCTACTTTTAGATTTAAGAGCAGGAGTAAATCTCCTGCTCTATTAATTTTTCCATTATAGTGAGCACATCTTTTGTGTTAAATTTAAGGCATTTTTTTTGAGCACAAAAATTGTTACATGGAGAACATGCAAGGTTTTTGTAAAAAACCACACTTTTTCTACCAATAGGTGCCCAAATTGCTGGAGATGTTGGCCCAAAAAATGTAAATGTTAGTAAATTGCAGGCAGCAGAAAGATGGGCTACTCCAGAATCATTTCCAATAAAAAATATAGAAGATGATATTATTGATAAAAGCTCATCTGTTGTGTTTAAAATAGATATTTTTGTTATATTTTTTAAATATTTTTCAGCTTCACCACCTATCCACAATGACTTAATTTTAAACTTATTTTTTATCTTATTTTCTATGTCTTGCAAAAAATCAATAGAGACATTTTTGTTTCTTGAACCACTACCAGGGTGAATAATAAAGAATTTTTTATCCCTTTTCTCTAATTTAATATCTGCGTATATAAATTTCCTTTTTTTAAAAGGGAAGCTATTTATTAAATATAGAGATTGATGATATTTACTTATTTTGCTATTGTGAGGAAAGATAAAAAAAGAATTTTTATTTAATTTTTGGATGTTGCTTTTAAAAATTTTATTTTTCGTACCAACAAATGAAATTATTTTTTCAAAATTTTTAAAAAAAGTGTAATTTTTTAAATTAGCATTAGAAGAGAAAAGATTGTGTAATTGAAAGTAATCTATATCCTGTAAGGTGACTTTTTGAAAATTCTTCAATAATGGAAAATATTTTTGTTTGGTTAAAATGGTAATTTTACAATTTTGATAATTGTATTCAATTAATTTTAAAAATGGAATAAATGTAACAAAATCACCTAATGCTGAATTATGTAGAATTAATATTTCAATTAATAATCCCTTTCCTCATAATGATCTTTGCACACGGTTTTTAATTGGTTATTATTAAAATATCTTTCAACGTTGAACAATAAACGTTAAACCGTAAACTTGTATTAAATATCCCCTCTTTTAAAAGAGGGGATAAGATTATAGTTGAAAAACAATTTGATAACAAATTTTGTGGAAAATGAATTATTTATTTAGAATATCTTTAAAATCTTTTTCCACTTTGTCTAAAATAGATGTGGTAAATTCAAAATTGTGAACACCTTTTGAACCATCAAATCTCACTGCATTGTAAAGCTTTTCTGCTTTTTTAAAATCAGGCATTAAATTTCTGTTTTTTAATGCTTTTTCCCTTGCTTTTAAATAGAGAAGATTTAATGTGTTTAGTCTGCTATTAACAGTAGTTTTCCATTGAGTTAAAGTTTTACCATACTCTTCATCACCATCGTGGCATTCAATACAAGTTTGTTTATCTGGCATTTTCTTAAAAGATTGATGGCAATCAGTACAGTCAAGGTCAGCCATAACATCTTTATCACCTTTCATATTATCAATCTGCCCATTTCTAATACTATCCTGAACAACATGGCATGTGGAGCATTCTTTATTGTCTGGACCATCGTTTTCTTCATGGCATTTAAAACAAACCATTTTCATCATATACTTGTAGTTTTTACGGAAATCAGGATGGCCTACCTGCTCAAAATGGCAAGTTGTGCACTTTAAATCATTGAAATTATCCATATGCTCTTTGTGTGAAAATGAAAAACCATTAACTTCATCAGATGTTAAAATATCTTTTAAAGAATATTTTTCTCTAAATTGAGGATTCTTAACATAATCTAACATTCTAAATTTTAGAAAACTTGTTGGTAATGTCATAAAGTGACTGCTTCTCCATTTCTTATTAAAGCTGTCACTGTGACAAAACAAACATGATTGCTCTGGTGCTGCATGAGGTGATGGGTGAGATAAAATTTCATCTAACTCTTTTGGTGAATGTGTGAGCTGAGTATATAAATCTTTGGCAGCAGTTACTTTTCTTATAAAGTAATTTATTACACCTGGCTTTGCATGGCAATCGAGACATTCAACATCTGCTTTTGCATGGATAGATTGCTTCCATGTGAAAACTTCACCATTTGGCCCAGGTTGCTGCTTTGGATGGCACAAGGCACAAAATTTAGGCTCACTACTATAGTGAAGTGCTTCAACACCACCAAAAAAACCTATTATTGCAAAAATAAATAATAGAAAAATAATAATTTTGCCTTTACTTGATTTTTTCATTATTTCCTCCTTAAGCTCCTGATAGAATTTTAAAAGCCATTGTTTTTAATGTGGTTACCAGAAATAGCTGTAAAAAATAGATAATCAAAATGACTATTACTGGTGAGAAATCTATTCCAAATGAATATGTTATTGGCAGCATTCTTCTAATTTTGTAAAGCACAGGATCAGTTATTCTGTAAAGTGTCTGGACAATAGGATTGTATGGATCAGGGTTAACCCATGATAGTAAAGCTCTAATAATTATTATCCACATATAGATTGTTAGCACATAGTCAAGTATTGTTGCAACTGCGTTTAAAAAGTATCCTATAACAAACACGTCTTCCCCCTTTCTTTTGTGCCAATAATATTAAAAGTTCTACTTTTTAAATCACCTTTTCTGTAAGAGAAAAATTCATTATTACAATAGGAACATTTATGCAAGTTAAAAATCTGCTCTGCTTCTATTCCATTTTCAAGCAAAATATGAATATTGGCACCTTTTAAATCAAATCTATCTATATTTTTAGAAAAAAATTTTCTCCCTTTTTCACCAAAAATTTTAATAAATTTATTAAACATATCTTTTTTAATTTCATAGCAGTTTTTGCAAATACATACTCCTAATATAAAATTTAATTCTTTTTTATGAATTTGCAAGTTATTTTCCATAAATTTTATTGTTTTTTCAATTATTCTTTGAGCTGTGCCTCTCCATCCTGAATGAACAGCAGCAAAAACATTCCCTTTGTTTGAATAAATAAAAATCGGCAAGCAATCTGCTGTTTTTATTCCTATTTTACAATTTATTGATGAGATTATTGCATCTCCTTCAAATAATTTGAGCAGTTGTTTTTCATTATCTATTAAAATTACCTTATCTGAATGAGTCTGATTAATAAAAAAAACTTTATTAATAATCCCTGCAAAAGATTTTTTAGTAATAACTATTTCAATGTTTTTAACTTTTTTATCTTTGATAATTAATCTATCAGAAAGTTCATCTATTAATAATCTCCTGGCTAATGGTTCCATTTATCTCCTTTTAGCTCATAAAATATTTCCTCTATCTTTTCTGTCCCTTCTAATATATTGGTGAAATAGATTTTTTTATAAAACTTTTCTTCTGGTAATCTATGTTTTTTGTAAAGAATATCATAATAATTTTTTAGCAAAAACATTATTACAAAATCAAAATTTTCTTTTTTTATCTCCTCTACAAGCATGTTCACATTTTTTTTACCTAAAAATCTTTTTAAATAAAGCACTGGCTCTGTTAATTCATTGTATGATTTTATATTTGCAAGATAATCTTCTTTGATGATTTTTACACGTAGATTATCATCAGTCTCTATCCATATATGAGGGCTACTGTTCATTTTTTCATAAAATTTTGCAGGTAAAGAAATTTTACCAATATTTTTGCTCTCACCTTCAACTATAATTATGCTTTTATTTTTAAATTTATTCATTTCATACCATAAGAGAGTTTCAAACTTTTTCTGTGACGGCTTTTTTTCAATTCCAACACCACCAAAAACAGAGCCTCTATGTTTTGCTAAATCTTCAAGATCAATTACAGGTAGCCCCTTTTCTTTTAAGTTTTTTAAAATTAGAGTTTTGCCACTACCTGTAAAACCATCTACCACTAAAAACTTACCTTTAAAATCAAAGTGCTTAAAAAAGGTTAAAATATAATTTCTGTAACCTTTATATCCTCTATTGAGAATTAAAATATTTTTGCTTGAAACAAGTGAGAAAAAGTTGGCAAGAGCTGTAGAGCGCAAACCTCCTCTTGCACAATAAAAAATAATATTTTTAAAATTTTCAGTAATATTTAGAAGAGTATCAATTAAATCTTTTAATTTTGGTGATACAATTTCAACTCCCTTTTTCTTCGCTTCAAAACTTCCTTTCTCTTTGTATATTTTGCCAATAATAGCTCTTTCATGATTATCAAGAATAGGAATATTATAAGAGTTGGGAATATGGTCTATTTCATACTCAGCAGGAGATCTGCAATCAATGTATAATTTACTGTTTAATGTTAAGCTTTCTTGAAATGTTATTTTTTTCATCTTCTATTCTTCTTAAAAAATTTTTCAATTCAACTGGTAATTCAATTCTGAAATCTAATACTTCCTCTGTTTCAGGATGGTTAAAAATTAATCTATAAGAATGAAGAAACACTCTTTCAATTTTATAAGGTAAAGTTTTTAAAATTTTTTTACTTGCATATAAGCTATCACCAACAAGTGGAAAGCCTTTTTCTGATAAATGAACTCTTATCTGGTGAGTTCTTCCTGTTTCAATGTTAATATCAAGTAATGAGAAATTTTTAAAATATTTTTCAACTGAATAATTGGTAATAGCAAGTTTGCCACTTGATGTAAATGATGAAAATTTTAAACGATTTTTTTTATGCCTTCCTATAAAACTCTCAATTCTGCCTTTTTCAGGTTTAACTATACCAAAAGTTAAAGCCTTGTAATACTTTTTTACATTTCTATTTTTAAATTGCTCTGATAAGGAGAGATGTGCTAAATTATTCTTTGCTATAACCATCAATCCTGAAGTGTCTTTATCAAGTCTGTGCACAATACCTGGTCTAATAACATCATTAATTGATGATAGATTTTTACAATGAAATAGAAGTGCATTTACAAGGGTATTTTGATTGTGTCCTGCAGATGGATGAACTACCATATTTGCAGGTTTATTAACAACAGCTATAAATTCATCTTGATAAACTATTTCTATATTTAAATTTTGAGGTGTAAGGTTTAATTTTTCAGGTTTTTTTAAAGTAATAAAAATGGTGTCATGTTTTTTTACTGTATAGCTTGATTTAACTTTTTTGTTATTGACTAATAAATTTCCTTCATTTATAATCTTGCTAATGTGCGATCTTGAATATTTTAAAGTTTGAGCAAGATATTTATCTATCCTTATGTTATTTAACATTGCACAGAATTTAATATTAACACTTTCCATTGCTATTAATTAGCATAACAAAATTTTAGTTACAACTTAAAAAAATGGATAAAAAGCGACTTGATATTCTTCTATTTGAAAAAGGTTTAACAAATAGCAGAGAAAAAGCAAAAGCTCTTATAATGTCTGGTAATGTACTGGTTAATGGCCAAAAAATTACAAAACCAGGCACCAGATTTTCTGGAAAAGAGGAAATTATTATTAAAGAGCGTATAAAGTATGTTAGTAGAGGTGGATTAAAATTAGAGCATGCATTAAAGGAGTTTAATTTAAATTTAGATGGAAAAGTTGCAATTGATATTGGTGCATCAACTGGTGGATTCACAGATTGTTTATTGCAAAATAGTATAGAAAAGGTATATGCTGTAGATGTAGGTTATGGTCAGCTTGATTTTAAGCTAAGGCAAGATAGCAGGGTAAAAGTTATTGAAAGATGTAATTTCAGATATATTGAAAAAGATAAAATTAATGAATTAGTAGATATAATAGTTGTAGATGTTTCATTTATTTCTCTGAAAATAATTATCCCAAAAGCAATTGAATTTCTAAAATCAAATGGAGATATAGTGGCTCTTATAAAACCTCAATTTGAAGTTGGCAAAAATGAGGTTGGCAAAGGTGGAATTGTTAAAGATGGAGAAAAACATAAGCACGTCATTGAAGAACTTACAATTTTTTTTGAAAAATTAGGACTTAAAGTAAAAGGTTTAACCAACTCACCAATTCTTGGTCAAAAAGGAAATAAAGAGTTTTTGATTCATTTGAAAAAATGTGATAAATAATAGGGAACCAGCCTTTAAGCAAAAGATTTTTCGGGGTGAAGCCCTCAAAATAGCTGCTTTTGAGGTAAGTAAAATAAAAATAGCTGTTTGTTTACATTTGTTTTCTATTATTATAATTATCACTTAAAGGTGTGAACATGAACATTATATTTATTGGCACTTCTGAGTTTGCTGTGTTACCATTGAAAAAATTAATAGATAGAGGTTTTAATGTAGAAGCTGTTGTAACCCAGCCTGATAAAAGAGGTGGCAGAGGGAAAAAGTTGATTTTTTCACCAGTTAAAACAGCTTCTCAATATTTAGGAATAGATATTTTACAACCAGAAAATATTAATTCTAAATCTATAGAAAATTTTATTTTAGAGAAAAAGATTGATTTAGGTGTTGTTGTTTCTTATGCTCAGATAATTTCAAAAGAGATTTTTACTATTCCTAAGTATAAAATTATAAATATTCACCCTTCACTTCTTCCCCTGTATAGAGGTCCCTCTCCTATACAGAGTTGCCTATTAAATGGTGATATAAAAACAGGTGTTTCTATTATT
Source organism: uncultured bacterium (assembly GCA_964543655.1). Classification (GTDB taxonomy): domain Bacteria; phylum DYJV01; class DYJV01; order DYJV01; family DYJV01; genus CAZBLP01. The sequence goes on along the minus strand of CAZIZE010000024.1, from coordinate 4,404 downwards.
GAAATTTCAGAAAAAATGGATGCTGGCGATATATTATGTCAGAAAGAGGTTAAAATTGAGGAAAATGATGATTATTTCTCATTGCATAACAAATTATCTCACTTAGGTGCTGATTTGTTAATTAATGTTATTGAGCAGATTGATAATATTACAAAGATTAAGCAGAATGAAGATTTAGCAACATATTGCAAATTAATAACAAAAGAGGATGGTTTAATTAACTGGAACGATAATTCATTGAAAATATACAACCAAATAAGAGCTCTTGTTGCCTGGCCTGTTTCATATACTTATTTTAATGGTAAAATTTTAAAAATTTATAGGTCAAAAATTTTAAATCGTAGATTTAACCTCCCTGCAGGTACACTTGTTAGAATTTCTAAAAAGTCTTTTGGAGTAGTTTGCGGAGATAAGAGATTGATAGAAATTTTAGAAGTTCAGTTAGCAGGTAAAAAGGTTTTAAAAGCTTCTGAATTTCTTAATGGAGTAAATATAAAAACAGGGGATATTTTAATTGATAAATAATGAGAAGCCTAAAAAAAGACTAATAATTTTTCTTTTAACAGCAGTTGTTGTTTTTATTTACCTAATTTTTGCATTTTTATACTTTGTGCCATTGGTGGGATTCAAAAATCTGCCTGCTTTTGTTGATTATATATTTTTCACTATTTTATTTGGAATTCCTCTGATTTTGACTTTTCTTGTTTTTATTTTAGTTATTTCAATAATAAGGGGAAAAGATTTTTTTATTTTCAAAAAGGTTAGATTAATTGCAATTAAAATTTTGTATCCTCTTGTGCTTTTAATTGGGAATATCTTTAAAATAGACACTGATAAAATTAGAAACTCATTTATTGAAATAAATAATTCTCTACTTAAAAATTATGAGCATAAATTTAACAAAGATGAGATATTAATTTTACTACCTCATTGTTTGCAGAATTTTGATTGTGCATTTAAAATTACCAATAATATAGAAAATTGTAAATTATGCGGAAAATGCAAAATAAAGGATATTATAGAAACAACATCTCAATACAATATCAAAGCTGCTATTGCAACAGGCGGCACAATGGCGAGAAAATTAATCAAAGATTACAGACCAAAGTTTATTATTGCAGTTGCATGTGAAAGGGACCTTGCATCAGGTATTCAGGATGCTTTCCCTCTACCTGTTTATGGTATCACCAATAAAAGACCTTTTGGTCCTTGCTTTAATACAGATGTAAATATTGATAAATTAAAAGCAGCAATTGAATTTTTTCTTAAAAATAATTGAAAATTTTTAAAAAAAATTATATATAGAATAGAATTAAAAAATCTGGAGGTTCCAATATGACAATTAAAGGAAAGTTAATTACTTTTAGCCTAATTTTTCTTGCCCTACTTGTAGGTATTTTTGTTACTACCCTTTACCTTGCAAGTCTTACCAAAGAAGATGCTGTTGTTATTAATCTTGCTGGAAGACAGAGAATGCTTACTCAGAAACTCAGTAAAGAGTTAAGCCTGTATGAGAAAAATAAAATCAAAAAAGATGATATAATTTTAACTGCTAAACTTTTTGATACAACTCTCAAAGCTTTAATTTATGGCGGTGAGGCAGCTCTTGATTTGAAAATGACTAAATTTACCACTTTGCCACCAGCACAAAATCAGAAGATTAAGAATCAGTTATTAAAAGTAAAAAATATGTGGGATACATTTTATGCAAATGTAAATTCATATCTTGAAAATAAAAAAGAGGAAAATTTAGATTATGTTCTTGACCATAATATCCAGTTATTAAAGGAGATGAACAAGGCTGTTTTTATGATGCAGAAAGATTCAGAAGCTAAAGGGTTGTACCTTGATTATGCAATGATTATTGCAATTGTTATTGGTATAATTTTATGTTTCTTATTTTTCATGACAGCTAAAAAAATTAATACAAAAATATCTGAAGTTATAGAGATTACTGATAGGTTATCATCAGGTGATTTAAGTGTGGAAATATCAGTACCAAAAAAAATTGTTGATGAAACAGAGACTCTCAATTTTTACATTAAAAAGTTATCTGATAATTTTAACCAGTTAATTGGTCAAATAAAAGCAAATGTTCTTGATGTTGAAATAGGCTCAATTGGTTTGAAAAAAGTTAAAACATTTCTTGAAAAAAGTATAAAGCAAACAAGTGTAGAAATTGAGACCACAGTTGAAAAAACAAAAGAGCTTATTAATTCTATTTATGAAAGCAACGAAGAATTACTTGAGATTAAAAATATTTCCAATGATGTTTCTGATTCTGCAAGGGAAATGGAAAAAGGTATAGGAGTTGTTTCAGAACTTATCAGTAAAATAGCTGAAGTTAGCAACACCACCATTGACGTTATAGAGACTATTATAAAAGGTGTTGAGCATACAGCTGATCAGATTTCTCAGGCTGCTAATGGTGTGCTTGATGTTAGAAATGCAGGTGAAATGGTAAAAGAGAAAATTGTAAAAACTGTTGAATCAGCAGAAATTATCACAGCAGAGATGGATGCTGTTTCAAGTGCAGTTAATGAACAGAGTGCAAGTATAGAAAATGTTGCTGAAAATGCTAAAAAAGCACAGGAGTTAAGTGAAGAGACTCTTGATAAAGCAAATAGAGGAGTTGAGTCATTACAAACACTTGTAAACTCAATAGCAGATATTAAAGATAAAGTTTTTGATATAGTTAAAGACATTGAAGAATTATCTGGTATGGCATCTGATATTGGAAAAATTACAGATACTATTGATGAAATAGCAGAGCAGACAAACTTACTTGCATTAAATGCAGCAATTGAAGCTGCAAGAGCAGGTGAAGCAGGAAAAGGTTTTGCTGTTGTAGCTGATGAAGTGAGGAAGCTTGCAGAGAGAAGCTCCATTGCAGCAAAAGATATAGCAAGTCTTATTAAAAATATTCAGCAAAAAGTTGCAAATTCAACCAAGGTTTCAGAGGAAAGTATTGCTGCTGTTGAAAATGGAACACAATTAGCAGAAAATACCTCTAATGTTGTTAAAGAGATTAATATGGCAAGTGAAGAGTCCAAGAATTTTGTTATGCAGATTACCAATGCTACTACTGAGCAGGCAGAAGTTAGTGCTCAACTTGTTAAAAGTGTTTTAAATGTTAAAGAGAAATGCGACCATATTCTTGAACTTTCAAAAGAATTAGAAGAATCTGGAGATATTATCCTTTCTAAAATGGATGAAATGGAAGCAATGGTTACAGCTATTAATAATACTGCTCAGGAGCAGAAGGAATCAAGTGAAAATGTTATTAAAGCTATTCTTGAAATGAAAGATTCCATTTCATATACAGAGACCACTATGAATGAACAGAAGGAGAGTGTGGTTGCTGTTGTAGAAAAGGTTGATAATACTGATAGGTTAATTACCAATCTCACAGAGAAAACAGATTATCAGATTCAAGCTGTGGAAAAAATAGAAAATGTTTTAAATGATCTCACAGAAATAAATAAAACCAATAGTGATAATCTTGAAAAAATTACAGAAATACAGATACACAGTATGGAAATTTCAGAAAAATTAATGAAAGATTTTGAAGTGTTTAAATTAAATAAAAATTTTGAAGTTTACTCAGCTGTTGAAAAGCATAAAATTTATCTTGAAGCAATAGCAACAGAGATGGAAATTTCAGATAAAATAGGCGATGATATGTTGAAAAATCATGAAAATTGTGATTTTGGCAAATGGTTGTATGAAATAAAAGATAAGTTAAAAAATGTCTCTTATCTTGATGACTTAGAAAAGGCTCACAGAGAATATCATGAAAGAATCTGGAATGCTGTGAAAACTTTTAACTCTGGTGAGAAAGATAAAGGTAAAGAACTCCTTAAAGAAGCAAAAGAATTTTTTGAAACAAGGTTGCAGAGCAATTTACAGAAGTTAAGTAGAGAATTAATAAAAAAAGAAGCAGATATTGCTCCTGTTTAAGATTTTAAATAAAGCAATGGAAATTTATTCAGAGAATTTGTTAATAACAACTGATATTGGGATTGATATAAAAAATATTACTTATGAACTTGAAGATATTTTAAATAGTTCAGGGATAAAGCGAGGAATTTTAACAGCCTTTGTTTTAGGTTCCACAGGCTCTATTACAACAATAGAGTTTGAGCCTGGGGTAGTTCAAGATTTAAAAAGAATAATTAACAGCATTGCTCCAAAAGGGGATTTTTATGAGCATGAAAGAGCATGGCACGATGGCAATGGCCACAGCCATGTGCAGGCGGCTTTGCTTGGTCCATCAATAACTATACCTGTTTCCAATGGAGAGATGCAGCTTGGTACCTGGCAACAGGTGGTTTTAATTAACCATGATATTAGAGCAAGAAAGAGAAAGGTTTCAGTGACAATTATAGGTTCTTCTTAGTAATA
>CAZIZE010000023.1:0-11396 GCA_964543655.1 uncultured bacterium | reverse complement strand
CAACTATTTATTGAAAAAAGTAGTTATAATTCTTTATAAGGATGAAAAATTAAGGAACATTCATTGGTTATAAAAATTCAAAATAAGACTATAAATTTGAAACTTTATAAAACAGTGGTTTTTCTTTTTTCTTTTTTCTTTTTTTTCACTTCATTACTGTTTTCTGATGAATTATCATATTATTTGCCATATTTAGGTTCTTTTTCAGCATCAACCAATATCCCATCAAAATATTTAGAAATTAATTCAGATTATGGGCTTTTAAATAGTAGTGTTGATATTTTAAATTTAAAATCTCAAATGACAAAATCTTTAAAAAATTATGGTGCAAATATTGGAAATTATGAACATGAATCTGTTTTAATAAATTATGGTTTAACAGATACTGTTATGCTCCATGGTTCATATATCAAAAGGAAACTTAACTTTGGAACAGGTAATTTAAAAATCAATAGTTACAACTTTTATATAAAAAAATCATTTAATTCAATTTTTTCATTTGAGATAGGTTATAAAAGAAATAAAGCAGATAATTTAAAAATGTCAGATGTAAATGAAATGAACTACTATTTACAAAAATTTCAAACTAATCTTTCAATTGAAGTTGAGAGAAACTATTTCTGGCTCACAAGGAAATATCCCACTATGACTTTAAGTATAGGTTTTTTAAAAACAGAGGACCCTTATTTTGTCTTAAAAGATATGAATGATTCTTCAAATTATTATAAACTTATAATAGGCAAAGCTTATAAAATATTTTATCCAAATTTCTTTATTGAATATGGAAAGACTGATATTAATACAAAAATAGATTCTAATATTTTAAAAATGATTCCAGATAGATATAAGACAAGATTTCCTTCTATGCCATATAATTTACATAGAAAAGAATCTTATTATAAAATAGGTTTCTCCCTATTTATAAAAACACCATTTCATACATTAACCCAGGTTCAATACTCTTTTATAAAACTTTATAGGAGTAAAGATTTGAATTATGTAAATTATAACCATATTTTTAAAGGTAAAATTGGTTATTTTTTAAATAGATATATTATTCTCACACTTGGAGGTAAGCTTTTTTATAGACAATTTAATGGCGAGATACCATTTCTTTACAATAAATATACCCAAACTACTTTTGATCATCCATATGGCTGGGTTGAGTTTGGTCTTATAATTAGATTTGATTAAATGAAGCTTTTATTTTAAATTAATATTTTTTACCTCTAACCTGCCATTAATTTCCATTGCAAGTCTAAGCTTATTAGGTGATTTGCATTCTCCTGGAAAATAGAGGTAACCATAAGTAATCATGTTGGGTAAAATCTGTTTATCTCTAATATGTTTTTCTGAAATATCATTTGAAATTTTTTCTCCACTATTTTGATAAGCTGAAATCCCTCCAATTGTAGCACCTGCTGCTGCACCAACAGCTGCACCTTTGCCAGCTGATTCAGCAATATCTTTATCAGTAAGAATGCCAATTGCAAGACCACCAACAGCTCCAAGTAAGCCTCCAAGAATGGAAGGGGTTGTACTTCCTTTAAGTGTATTACCAATAGTAGTAGCTTCTTTAATCCTATTTACTGCTTTATTGTAAGGTAGTATTGGCCATGCATTGTTATCTTTATCTATTAGAAAGGTTTGAGAACCAGCAATAATTGCTGCATGCTTGCTATTATTTTCTATAGTGATTTTTACTGGTAAAACTTTAGCAGAGGCTTCATCAAAGCCAGCTTCTTTGCTTGGTACAATATATGCCGTTACTTTTAAACCATTATCAAATACAACGTAATTTGATGTAGCTCCTGGCAATTTTAGAGGAGTAACTGTATCATGATACCTTGCACAACTAATAAAGAAAATATTTATAAATAAAATCATCATAAAAATTTTAAATTTCATTTTTAAGCCTCCTAAAATTTTCTATTATAAATATAATATCTATTTTTAAAATTCAAAATAATTTTTTTTAATAATTGTTTAAATTTTTATTGCCTGAAAATCTAACAATTGATAAAAGCAGAGAGAAGCCAAATGAATGCCCAAAATTGAAAAGGTAATTTTATGGAAATTAACCAATATTCAGTTTTGCCTGCTCCTTTAGCAGGGATTACTAATGAGCCTTTTAGACTGTCATTAAGAGAGGTATCAGTAGATACCACTTTTACTGAAATGGTAAGCTGTGAAGGAATTATTAGAAATCAACCTAACACAATAAATATGTTAAAATTGAAAAAAGAAAAAGGTAAAGTTATTTTACAACTTTTTGGAGCAGAACCAGAGGTAATATTTAAGGCTGCCGAGATTTCTGTAACTTATGGATATAAATTTATTGATATAAATATGGGATGTCCTGTAAAAAAGGTTATAAAAAAGGGTGCTGGTGTAATGTTAATGACAGAACCTTTAAAAGTAAAGGAGATTTTTTCAAAATTGAGGAGGCTTCCAGTTTTTCTATCAGCAAAAATAAGATTAGGTGCTTTTAAGGATAATTTAAACTATCTTGAAATAATCAATATTCTATTCAATGAAGGTGTGGATGCTGTGACATTGCATCCGAGAGTTGGAGAAGAATTTTTTAAAAAACCTGCACAATGGGAATACATTAGAGTTGCTAAAGATAAATTCCCAGATTTTTTCATAATCGGCAATGGAGATATACAGCATTATAGAGATATTGAAAAAATGTTTAGTTTTACAAATTGTGATGCAGTTATGATTGGTAGAAAAATATGTGAAAATCCATACATTATTGAGCAGTGGAAAAGTTATCTTGAAAATAAAAGGGTAATGGAATATGAGTTTTATCATCGAATGTTATTTTTTAAAACATTGTTTGAATACTTGAAAGAGTTTTATGATGAAAAGAAAGTCTTAAATTTAAGCAAAAAATATCTGATTTTTTTAACTAAAGGTTTGCCTAATAGTGTCAGGTTTCGAAAAAAGATTTCTGAAATAAAAAAATGTATTGAAATTTTAAATGAAATAAGTTATTGGAAAGAAAATTATAAAATCAAGGATAAATAGAATGGGAGATAATGGTAAAGATTCTTCATGTAAATGTTTGGAAGATATTGACAAATACACACTGGAAGAGATTTTAGATTATAAATTTGACCATTTAGTTAAGCATCTTGGCAATGGTAAATGTGCCAATCACAATTTATATCAGATTACAATAGAGTTATTTGAAAAGCTACTTATTAAGAAAGTTTTTGAAAAAGCTGATTATAATCAGTCAAAAGCAGCAGAAATTTTAGGGATTAATAGAAACACATTAAAGAAAAAATTAATAAAATATGAAATAATTTAATTTTTCTTGTGCTCCTATAAATCCCTACAAATAAATTACATTAAACATCATACATATTCCAAATACCGCAAGGGCATATTGCTGCACAGAATCCACAACCAATACATAACTCGTCATCTACTACATATTCATATGAACCATCTTCATGCTCAACTCTTGTTATTGCATTTTGAAAGCAGGTTTGTTCACACATCATACAATCTCTACAAAGGCCACATGACATACATCTATTTGCTTCATCATCAGGTGATTCACCACTCTTTTTGGTCCTTTCATAATATTGATGTTTTATTTTCTCATACTCAATAACTTCTCTATTATCCCAATTAAACTCTCTTCCTTCAAGCTCTGCTGCTACAAGATAAGCTGCCCTTCTTCCTTCTCCAAGAGCATCAGTAATTAATCCCTGAGAAGTAACATCACCAACAGCTAAAATTTTTGGATCAGTTGTTCTTCCAAAAGAGTCAGCTTTGATGTAACCTCTAAAAAGCTCTACACTATCTGGTAAATAGTCAAGTTGTGGTGTTTCACCAATTGAAATGAAAACAACATCAGCATCAAGATATGAGCCATCTTTAAAGTATATTTTTTTCTCATTTTTATCAAACTTTTCTGTAAACTTAGGATAAAGAATCTCTGTACCTTTCTCTTTGGCAAGAGCTTGCTCTTTCCCAAAACTAAGAGGTTTTTGAATATCAACAGCTATAACCTTGGAAGCTCCAAGATCATATGCTTCACAACAAATATCCATTCCAACATTTCCAGCACCAATAACAACAACCCTTTTCCCTTCAAGATCCATTGGTTGCCCAATATTTATCCCTTTTAAAAATACTATTCCTGGAATAACATCCTCATAACCTTCAAAAGGGATAACTCTTGGTGCATGTGCACCAGTTGCAAGTATAATTTTATCATATTCATTGTAAATTTTATTGAAAAGCTCTTTATCAACCTCAATGCCATTTTTAATTTCTATGCCAATTGATTTGAATCTTTCCAATTCTTTGTCAAGAATTTCCTGAGGTAATCGATTTCTTGGAATACATTGATAGATTTTTCCACCAAGCTCTTCTTCTCTTTCAAAAATTGTTACTTTATATCCTTCTAATCTGAGCCTCCATGCAGCACCCATTCCTGCTGGACCACCACCTATAATAGCAATCTTTTTATTCTTTTCCTCCTTTACTTTAGGAGCAGGTAGATCAAGGCTTAATCTACCAAGGTAAGCTATATCAACTGGCTCTTTTAAATGAATACCTCTCGAACATGCATCCATACATGGATTAGGGCAAACAGTACCGCAAACTGAACCTGGAAAAGGTGTGTATTCAAGAACAAGCTTTAAAGCTTCCTCTTCCTGTCCATTTCTAATTAACCATGTTCTCTCTTGAGTTGGTATGCCTGTAGGACAATAAAAAGCACATGGTGCATTAAATTTTTTATTTTCCCATTTAGGAATTCTTCTTCTATATTCACCTGTTACTATGAAAGGTAAAACTGTGTCATCTACTTCAATTAAATCTCCAAAAATACCACCTTTGCCAACTTCTTCATCCCAAATATTGGTTTTAAATTCTCTCATTGGCATAGGCGCTTTATGTCTTGCCTGTCTTTCTTCAGGGGTTAATGCTATTACTTTTTTCCAATCTTTAATTGATTTTGTAAGCTCTTGATAATATTCCTCTCTATCAATAGCTTTGAGATAATCTTTCATATTTTCTGTAAGCCATTTCCAATCTTCATCGTTGAGCTCAAGAACTTTTACATCATTTTCACTAAAACCATAGGCATTTCCTCTAAAATATATAACACCACCAACCATTCCTACACAAGGTCGGTATCCCAAAATATTATCAGGATTCCTTGGATTAACTCCACAAACAACAGCAATTCCACCAGCTTTAAATTCTGCAAATGAATCACCAACATCTCTAAAATACCATGATTGTAAAGGCTCAAACCTCGGGTTCCTTTTGGTCATGGTGTCACATCTGGCTCCACCGCTTCCCTGAACATATAAAATGCCCTGAGCACCTGCATTATGAGCACCATTTGAAACATCACCAAGTACTGTAATTTTAGCTCCACAGTTAATCCATCCAACATCATCAGATGCAGAACCATGAACAATAATTTCAGTGCCGAACATTCCCATACTTCCCAATCTCTGTCCTGATGCTCCAAAAACTTCAACCTTTACACCGTCCGGTCTTGGCCAGATTCTACCACCAATTCCATGTTGGCCATTTGCATAAACTTTTATATAGTTAAAACCTTCTTTAACACTTTTTTGTATTTGAAATTCTAAATCTTTTGAAGAAACCCTTTTGCCATTTATTGTGCCCTGAATCTCTATAACTTTTTGACTCATTATTTTCTCCCTGTTTTAAAGATTAGCAAGCATAATCTATTTTTAATCTTTCAGCAATAGCTTTATCTTGAACTGAAAGACCATCACTCATACCAATAGGTAACTGAGTACTTCTACCCATAGGTGCAAATATTTTTTTCAATTCAGTATTAGCGCTTTTAAATACTTCAACTACCCTTTCAGCAACTTTTTCAGAATCAAGCCTTTTGTATAATTTTGGATTCTGAGTGGTAATGCCTTTTGGACAAATACCAAGGTTACAAACATTACATCTATTCCTTTCATCACCAAGGCATCCAGCAGCAGCCTGCATAATATATTTCCCAATACTAACAGCACTGGCTCCAAGCATTATAAGCGCAGCTGTGTTTGCTGCAAGGTTGCCACTTTTTCCAACACCTCCTGCAGCTATGAGAGGAAGTTCATTCTGTTTACCACTTGCAACAAGGTCAAGATAACATTCTCTTAAATTAGATGCTATTGGATGACCCATTTTATCCATAGAAACATTGTATGCTGCTCCTGTACCACCATCTTCACCATCAATGGAAAGAGCTGATGCAAACTGATTTCTTGCAAGGTTATTTAAAACAGCTTTTGCTGTTTTTGTACCAGAAATTTTAGGATAAACAGGAACTCTAAATCCAAAAGCCATGCTCATAGATGTAATCATTTTAGCAACTGCTTCCTCTATGGAGTATTTGGTCTGATGTGTTGGTGGTGATGGTAAATCTACATTTGTAGGCACACCTCTAATTTTAGCAATAAGAGGAAGTACTTTTTGAGCCATTAATAATCCGCCATCACCAGGTTTTGCACCTTGACCATATTTAATCTCAATACCAGCTGGATCCTCTTTCATATGTGGTATAGCATGAATTATTTCATCCCATCCAAAATAACCAGAAGCAATTTGTAAAATCATATATTTTATAAATCTTGATTTTAAAAGCCTTGGTGGCACTCCACCTTCTCCAGAACACATAACAACAGGAATTTTTTCCACTTCATTTAGATAAGTAACACCCATTATTAAACCTTCCCACATTCTCGGAGAAAGTGCACCCATTGACATGGAGCCTATCATTATCGGGAAGATTTCTCTAACAGGTGGTACAAAAACTGTATCATCAACAAGTATTTCGTTTTCCTCTTTTTTTATAATTAATGGTAATTTCTCTGCTGGTAATATTCTCCCAAGGTAAGTTCGTATGTTAAATTCATGTCTTTGTGCATCAAGCGCAGGGTCAGTAAGCATTGAAATTCTTGTGAATTTTAATTTGTCAAGTGTAGAAACATCTGGATCATTTCTTCTGCCACCACGTCTGTATGAATAGCCACCCTGATTTTTATGAATAAGAAACTTATGAGCAGGGTTATACTCAGGATAAATAGCATCATTTGGACAAACAGCAGTGCATGTTGCACATCCTGTACACCATCTATCTACATCAGGAACTTGCCTTATTCCATGAAAAACCTTTTTAACTGTAGATGGTGCTGGAAAAGGTCCTTCACTTTCTACTAATCTCTGTACATAAACTGTTGGCTCAATAGCCTTAGTTGGACAAACAGAGGTACATTTGCCACATCTTGTACATTTGTTTGGATCCCAGACAATTATGTAAGGTAAATCTTTTATTGATATGTTATAGTTGTGGTCTGGCCTAATTTTTGATTCCATACCTTAATCTCCTTTGCACCTGGTTTTACATAAACCAAATCATATTTCATTGGAAATACATCTTTTGACATATCTCTATCAGGAATTGCAGATGTTAATCCGCAAACTTCAGACATTAATCCAATTTTGCCCTTTACTCCACCAACAACACCTGGTCTTAACTTTTTTGTGTCTTGCACCATAAAAACAGTATTATCTTTATCACAGCCAATTACACAGTTAGGGCCATCTATTGTAAGCATTCTCAAAGCTTTTTTCATTAATTTAATTGCTTCAAGATCTTCTCTGTTACAAGATTCAAGCTCGTGGTCAAGCATTGGTGTAATTATATCTTTGTAATATTTTAAAGGATAATTAAGCAAAGACCTTGAATAGTGCAAAATATGTGCAAAAACTTCACTATCACTATTGTAACCAATGTAACCTGGAAATCTTCTACTCATTAAAAATTCTTTAATTGGAACAAAAGCTGTGTTTTCACCATTTGTCATGGTAAAATAACCTTGAATAAAAAATGGATGGCATGCGTAAAGATTAATTGCATAATTGGTATTTTGCCTACCTTGAGCAAATATTATTTTTGCTTTTAATGAAGAATCCCTATCAAGTCCAAAGAATAGACCAACCTCAAGAGGATCGCCAACTTCTTTTAATGTAATTGTATCTGGCCAAAAAGAAAAAACAGTAATAGATTCATCTTGTAAGCCAAGTTCTCTAATCTCCAATCTGGTTTTCAGTAAAAATTCTTCTTTTTCTTCAGTAGATTTGTCTCTCATATATTCAGGATACTCATAGGCTTTAATAAGATAATGGTCTCTTGGCTCTATTTCCATCCATGATTCAACATGTTTTGGAGCTTCCCATCTATACTTAATTTCAAAGCCTTTTTGATTCATAAATTCTTTTAATTTTTCATATCCAGCATCAGATGTAATACAAGAAAGGATAGGGTAATTTTTAAGTTGCTCAAATTCTCCTCCTAAATCTCTTAAAATTAGCCCCAAACCTGAGCCATCATGACCCTCTTTCATTGTCTCAAGAGCTAAAATATTTTCAAAAGGAGAAAAATAGGTATCTGAAACCATTGCACTTAATCTACACATTAATCATCTCCTTAAAACAGTTTATAAAAAGGATAGAGACATTAACAAAAAAAATATATTAAGTCAAATTTTTTTTAAAGTTAAAAATTAGTTGACATTTTACTTTTATTGAGTAAAATCTTTTTAATGGAAAGAGTAAGAATCAATGACATATTAGACAAGCTTATAACAATTTACCCGTCTGAGCAAATAGCCATTGTTAATAAAGCTTACATCTACTCAGCGAAAGTTCATAAAGGCCAGGTGCGATTAAATGGTGAGCCATACCTTGTTCATCCAATTGCTGTTGCAAAGATACTTACTGATATGAACATGGATATTCCCACAATAGTTACAGGATTACTCCACGACGTTGTTGAAGATACTCATGCGACTCTTGATGAGGTTGAAAAGCTTTTTGGTAGAGAAGTGGCAAAACTTGTTGATGGTGTTACGAAAATCAGTAGATTAAATTTTAAATCTGCTCAACATAAAATAGCTGAAAATTTTCGTAAATTAATAATAGCGTCTACTAATGATATTCGTGTGATTATTATAAAGCTTGCAGATAGATTGCATAATATGAGAACCCTACAGTTTATGCCACCTGATAAACAGATTAGAATTGCTCAAGAGACTCTTGATGTTTATGGTCCCCTTGCAAATCGTCTTGGAATTTCATGGATAAAAAGTGAGCTTGAAGACCTTTCTTTAAAATATTTGAAACCATCAGCTTATGAAGCAATTAAGAAAAGAATTGATGAAATTCAACATGAAAAAGATAAATATATAAATGAAGTAATAAAAATCATTGAGCGGAATTTGAAATTTCATAAAATAGAAGGGAGAATATCAGGAAGGCTAAAGCATCTATACAGCATTTACAAAAAAATGGTAAAAAGGAACATTGATATTAGTCAGATTTATGATATTCTTGCTTTTAGGGTTATTGTTAAAACAGTTCCTGAATGTTATCAAGTTCTTGGTATTATTCACTCATTATGGAAGCCTGTGCCAGGAAGATTTAAAGATTTTATAGCAATGCCAAAAAGCAACATGTATCAATCAATTCATACCACTGTTATTGGTCCATTTGGTGATTTTATAGAGATACAGATTAGAACAGAGGAGATGCACAAAATTGCAGAAGAAGGTATTGCTGCACACTGGCTTTATAAGGAGAATAAAACAAAGGACGATGAAAGTTTCAGGGTTTTTAATTGGTTAAGGCAAGTTATGGAACTGAAAGATGATATAAAAGATGCAAATCAATTTTTTTCCACAATTAAAACAGAAGTTCTTTCAGATTCTGTATATGTATTTACACCAGCTGGAGAGTTAATAGAACTGCCAGCTGGTTCTACACCAATTGATTTTGCCTATGCTATTCATACTGCTATTGGTAATAAATGTGTTGGGGCTAAGGTGAATGGAGCTATTGTCCCTCTAAAATATGAGTTACAAACAGGTGACAGAGTAGAGATTATTACATCTAAAAATGGTAAACCTAATAAAGATTGGCTTAAGTATGTAAAAACTTCCAAAGCAAGAAGTAAAATAAGACAATTTATCAAACAGGAAAGTTTTGAAACAAATGTTACCATTGGAAAAGTTTTACTTGAAAAAGAGTTTCAAAAAAATAAGCTTGATTTTGAAGATTATAAAAAAGAAATTTCAGAAGTAATGAAAGCTTTTAATTTTGTTGATGAAGATACTTTCTTTGCTGCAATTGGTTATGGCAAAATATCTCCAAAACAGGTTGTTCATAAAATTATTCCAGAAGAGCCAAAAGAAAAACCTTTTAAAAAAGAGTTTAAAGAAGAGACAAAAGCTCAATCAACAGGAATTTTAATAGATGGTGTTGCAAATTATATGATTTCTTATGGAAAGTGTTGCAATCCTTTACCTGGTGATGATATAGTTGGATATATTACAAGAGGCAAAGGAATTACAATTCATAGAAGAGATTGTCATAATGTGTTAAACTTTGACCCGGAGAGAATAATTGAAGTTGAATGGGATAAGGAAAAAGTTGATAAAAGAAATGTTAAAATTAGAATAATAGCTGCTGATAGAAAGGGATTGCTCGTTGAGCTGAGCAATGCAATATCAAATCTTGGTTTTAATATGACAAATGTTCATATTGATACAACAGAAGATGGTAGAGCAATTGCTGATATTTTTGTTGAAATGAAATCAACCAAAGATTATGTTGCTCTTGTTAATAGATTGAATAGAATAGAGGGGGTAATTAATGTTGAAAGGGGTGGGTAAATTAGTTTTTGAGTTAATGTTGGCCAAGTAAACATCAATCACTAAATTCTAATTTAATCTTGAATTTATCCAAAATTTTTGATAAGTTATCAATATGAAAAAGCTTCCAATAGGTATTCAAACTTTTAGCAAAATCATAGAGGAAAATTGTTACTATGTTGATAAAACAGAGATTGCTTTAAGACTTATAGAGCGAAGTGGGTACTATTTCCTTTCCCGACCAAGAAGGTTTGGCAAATCTCTTTTTCTTGACACATTATCAGAGATATTTCTTGGAAGTAGAGAGCTTTTTAAAGGGCTCTATATTTATGATAAATACGATTTTAAGCCTCATCCTGTTATTAGAATAAGTTTTGGTAGCGGTGATTTTGCGGATGTTGAAACAATTAATAGAAAAATATCATTTAACCTTGAGAATAATCAGGAAGAATTAGAAATAGAATGTGAGAAAAAATCAAATGATGATTGCTTTGTAGAATTAATAAAAAAGGCATATAAAAAATACCAATCTAAAGTAGTAATTTTAATAGATGAATATGATAAACCGATATTGGATAATATCACCAATCAAGAAATGGCAATAAAAGCAAGGAGTATATTGAGAAATTTTTATGGAGTAATAAAGGATAGTGATAGATATATAAGGTTTGTATTTATAACAGG
>CAZIZE010000022.1:0-5341 GCA_964543655.1 uncultured bacterium | reverse complement strand
CCAGCAATTCTTTTTTTAAAAAATAAAATACAACCTTCAATTTTTTTATTTTTTTTATATTCATTAATAACTAATTCTAAATCATCTTCTTTTTTTAATTTATTACAAATTTTTGTTGCAAAAGCATCTGCTAATGCACCTGACTTTGATAAAACCACCACTAACTCTGCTTTGCCAAAACTAAGAGAATGGCCTATTTTTGAAGAAGATGAGCAAATGCCTATAGGCAGCAAATTTTTATCTATTTTTATTCCAATATTGTTAAAACCAGGTAAATATACCTGTATAAATTTATCCTTTTTACCAAAAATATAAATATCCCCTCCATTTTCCACAAGAATATCTTCAGAGTACTCCTTTAAATCTTTTGCAACAAATTCAGCAATAGCTCCTGCAACTGCTGCAAATGGCCCAACACCAGCACTTATACCTGCAAAATACATTGAATCTAAAATTTCCTCAATATTCTCACTGTAAAATTTCAATGGTTTGAGCGAAGTTAAAAATTCGGGATTCTCTTCAATATGTTGCTCAATTATTCTCCTGTACTTCAACAAAGATAAATAAGCTTTTTTTTTCAATTTATTATCAGCAACAATAAAGAGATCACTCTCTTTATATGTAATGTTAAATCCTTTCAAACTTTCTCTGTAGCTTCTAATAACACTATTCATTAGAATTATTATTAAAAGTCTTTAGAAAACTCTTCAATGTCTCTATATCATAATCTTGTAAAAGCTTTTCTTTGGTATCTTTTTGAATTTTAGAAATTTCTTTTAAATCTTCTTCCACTTTTATTAATTTTTCAAGTAATATTTTTATTGCAGCACCCTCAGGATCCGGTAATTTATGGTGATCAAGAACTGTTTTAATATCCACTTTGCTTTTAACAGATTTTCCTGGAACACCGACAACAGTAGAATTTGAAGGAACATCTCTAAAAATAACCGAATTTGCACCAATTCTCACATTATCTCCAATTTTTATATTCCCAAGAACTTTTGCTCCTGTGCCAATAACTACATTATTTCCAATAGTTGGATGCCTTTTACCCTTATTCCATGTAGTACCCCCAAGAGTCACTCCATGATAAATAGTAACATCATCTCCAATTTCTGTTGTTTCACCAATTACAATACCCATACCATGATCAATTACAAATCTTTTTCCTATTTTAGCACCAGGATGAATTTCTATACCAGTTAAAAATCTGTTAATATGAGAAATTAACCTCCCTAAAAAGAAAAGCTTTTTATTCCAGAACCAGTGAGCTATTCTATGGAAAATAGTAGCATGAAATCCTGGATAACAAAAGATAATTTCAAGTACACTTTTTGCAGCAGGATCCCTTTCAAAGTAACATTTAATATCTTCTTTGATTGATTTAAAAAATTTAAGCATTTTTAAAAAATCCCTCTGAGACTCTTATCATTCTTTTATAATCATCTTCTGTTGCACCAGCACCAAGAGCAACTTTTTTTAACATATCTTTACTTAAAAGATCAGCTGGTGAATGTGCATCATTGTTAATAACAAGTTTTACTCCAAATTTTTTTGCAATATGAAAAACATGTCCATTTGTAATAGAATGTCCCTTTCTGGTTGTAAGTTCCAAAACCTTTCCATTATCAGCAGCAAGTTTAATATCTATATCTGATATAAGTCCTGGATGAGCAAGAATATCTACGTATTTCGACTGTAAGGCATAAAAATTGGTCTTTACAGCAACTGGCTCAACTACAGTCTCTCCATGAACAACAACAACTTCAGCTCCTCTCTCTTTAGCTTTATGAGCAAGATCGTCTATCTTTTCCGGCAATAAATGAGTAATTTCTATCCCCACCAAAAATTTGATTTTTAAAAGTTTATTAATTTCCTTTTTAAGATTTAAAAGATTATCAATTATTATTTTATAATTTGAATAATCTGCATGGTCTGTAATAGCAATTCCTTTATACCCTTTTTCCTCTGCTCGTCTGATTAATTCAGAAGGAATTAATTCACCATCGCTAAATGTGGTGTGTGTATGCAAATCATACATTTTAAACTCCAGTAATAAAGTTATTACAGCTACTTTCCATTTTGCTGCTCATCTTCATAAATATATAAAAATTTTAAATAAATCAACAAGATTTTAAAATATTATCTTGCTTTTAGATATTTTCTAATATTTCTCAAATGTTGTTTATAAGTTTTTGCAAAAATATGATAACCTTTTCCTGATGAAACAAAGTATAGATAATCAGTTTTTGCTGGATTTAAAACAGCTTTAATTGCAGCAATCCCTGGATTACTTATTGGTGTTGGCGGCAATCCATAGTTAAGATACGTATTGTATTCATTCTCTATTTTTAAATCACTTCTCTTTAATGGCCCTTTAAGTTCATCCCATAGCCCATATATTATAGTAGGGTCACTTTGTAATCTCATTCCTCTTTTCAATCTATTGATAAAAACTGAAGCAATTACTGGCATCTCTTTTTTATTATACGTCTCTTTCTGAATAATAGAAGCAAGAGTCACAACTTCATTTAGTGTAAAGTAAGTTTTGCTTTTTTTATACACAGGCAGGACTTTTTTTATAAAATTTTCGTTCATTATTTTTATGACTTTTTTTATATCTTCATGCTTATAAAACTTGTAGGTATCAGGAAAAAGGTATCCTTCCATTGAAAAACCATTATTTAAAAAGTTTTTAATTGCATGAATATTATTACAAACATTAACAAAATCTTTTGCTGATTTTATAACTTCTCGTTTTTGCAGCAGGTCTGCAATTTCAAAAGTATTTAAGCCTTCTGGAATAGTTACTCTAAATAAATAAATTTTGCCAGAAATTAAAAAATCAAGAACATTTAAATAGCTCATTCCTCTAAAAAATTTATATTCTCCAGATTTAAGATTTTTTTCATTTTTTGTAATTTTTATAATTAAAAACATAATTTTTGATGAAGGTACAACACCACTATCCTGTAAAATATTGCAGATAGCCTTAGCTGATGAATTTTCAGGAATAGTCAAAATTACATCTTTGCCTGTAACTGGATAGTCTTTTAAATACCAGAAAAAAAGATATGCAACTGAAAAACTTATTATAAAAAGAATTAAAAAGCTAAAAATAAATCGCTTCAATTAACCTCCTGAATTCTCAAGATAACTTTTTAAAATAAGAGCAGCTGCAATCTTATCCTTTAACTTTTCTTTTCTTTTACTCTTTTTTTTCATTTCATAAATAATTTCTTCAGCTTCCTCTGTGGTTAATGTCTCATCCCACAAAACAACCTTTATATTTTCCCACCTATGCCTTATTTTATAATAAAATTTTTTAACAAACCTGCTCATTTCACTTTCACTTCCATCTAAATAAAGTGGATAACCAACAACAACTTTCTCTATATTTAATTTTTTAACAAGATTATCAAAATATATTAAATCCTTTTTTAATCCATCCCTTTTATAAACTTCATAAGGTATGGCAAGCTGGTTGGTACTGTCACTAACTGCAATTCCTATATACTTTGTTCCTACATCAAGACCTAATATTTTCATTATTTTAACTAAAAATTGCGTCTATAAACTCTCTGGGTTTAAATGGTCTTAAATCCTCTATTTTTTCACCAACGCCAATAAACCTAATAGGCAAATTAAATTCATTACTAACTGCAAGAACAATACCCCCTTTAGCAGTGCCATCAAGTTTGGTTAAAACAAGACCTGTAACATTTATTGCTTCATTAAATAATTTTGCCTGACTAATTGCATTTTGACCTGTATTTGCATCAAGCACAAGCAATACTTCATGTGGAGCGCTTTCATCAACTTTTTTAATAACTCTAACCATTTTTTTCAACTCTTCCATTAAATTAACCTTTGTATGCAACCTTCCTGCAGTATCAATTAACAACACATCAATATCTCTTGCTTTAGCGGCACTTATTGCATCAAATGCAACAGCTGATGGGTCAGCACCATGCTTCTGTTTGATTATATCAATTCCCGCTCTCTTTGCCCAAACTTCTAATTGCTCAATAGCTGCTGCTCTAAATGTGTCAGCAGCAGCAAGTAAAACTTTTTTTCCATCATTTTTAAACTTATTTGCAAGTTTACCTATAGTAGTAGTTTTCCCTGTGCCATTGACGCCTATAACAAGAATTACAAATGGCTTTTTATTAAATTTAAGTATAGAATGATTCTTCTCTAAAATTTTTACCATTTCACTTTTCAATAATTCTTTAACTTCAGAAATATCATCAAGTTTCCCTCTGCTAATATTATCTTCAACTTGTTCTATAAGCTCCATTGTAGTTTTTACTCCAACATCACTTGTAACTAACAACTCTTCGATATCTTCAATAACATCATCATCAAGCTCTTTTTTACCAAGTAAAATTCTATCAAGCTTTGATAAAAAATTTTTCCTTGTTTTTGTAAGACCCTGAGCAAGGGATGATATTTTTGATAAAATCCCCTTACCCTTTTTCTTCTGATTTAAAACTTCTTCATGTATTATATTAGCAAGCTTTGATGTGTCAGGTAATGAGACTGTTACTTTTGAACGGATATTAGCAAGCTCTCTGTATAGCTCTATTATATTCAGGTCATTTTTTTTTTTATCCTCAACCTGATTAGCAAGCTCTTTAAGCAGTAATTTTATCTCTTTTTCTATCTCCTTTTCTGCTACTTCAAGTTTAACCTTTTCAAGTTCACTTTTTTTATCTTCTATATTATCATCTTTTTTTCCAAATATTCTTTTTAACAAAGCAGCCATTAAAAACTCCCTGAATTTAATTAATCAAATTGCTATTATAAAAAAAAAAAATAAAAAGCAAGAAAGAAACGAAATTTGTTAATAATATCTATTTTAAAGTTGAATTATAAATACCGAATGTAAAATCCAACAACAATTTTTTTATCAAGTATTCTTATTTACCACAAAAGCAATCATTTTGAGGGTATATCAACTGCTATATAAAAAGAAATCAGCTAAAAAATATAAAATGGAAGAAACCTGTTCCTAATATTAGAGCAAATATTTACTATCTTATTCAAATATTTGCTGTTGTATAGCGGAGGTATATCAAATGGAGAATAGTTAAAAAGTTTTCGAAAATTTAATTTCAAAATTTTGAATTAACAAATAATTAATAGAAATTTAAGGCTATTATTTTATCTATTTCCTATACACTATTTTCTTGACATGTTTCAAATCTCATAAAAAATTTTTTCTTGCATTTTTTTTTATTTTTTATTATTTGCTCACTCGCAGGTTTAGGGAAGAGGGTGAGAATCCCACACTGTCCCCGCAGCCGTGAGTCAGTCCGGTAATTTGCCGGAAGATTCT
>CAZIZE010000021.1:0-2225 GCA_964543655.1 uncultured bacterium | reverse complement strand
GCATAAAAATATTTTATATAACCTCATTAAATTATCAAAGAGCATTATTTATATTTTGGGATTTTCACCATATTTAAGCCCAAACATTTGAATTAAATAATAAATATTAGCTTTTATATGAGGTACTGGTTTACTCCAGTTTTTATTTTTTAATTGATTTCTTTTTAGGTAGCAATTTAATTCAAGCATTTTTTTAGATCTGAAAAAACTTCCTGAATTTCTTTCTATTATGCTTAATATATTGTTAAAACTTTCTACTATATTTGTTGTGTAAAAATATCTTCTCAATTTTGATTCAAATCTTAAAAAACATAATATATGCTCATGTTTCTTTTCTAAATTATTTATATAATCTGGATATTTCTTTTTGTATTTTTCTAACATTTTTAAAAATTCATTTTTACCGGTTTCAAAATCTCTTTCTAATTTTATTTTATCCATTTCAGATGAAAATTCTTTTGCATCTTGTTTATTCATATTACGCCTTATATTCCTCCTGAAATGAGTCCAGCATAATTGATGATATGCTCCTGGATAAGCTACTGATACAGCATCTGTTATTCCTCTAAAATCATCTGATACTACCACCAATGGCCTTTTTAGACCTCTGTTTATCAATTCATTAAATATTAACAACCAAGAATCCTTATTTTCATGACCGGTTATAAAATTTACTGAATATAAATCCTTCTTCCCTTCAAAATCTATTCCTATTGTTATATATACTACTGCTTTTACCATCTTCCTATTTTCTTCATCATACAACTGAGTATGAAATCCATCTATAAATAATGCTGCTACATCCTGGGGCAATTCTCTCTGCTGCCATATTTGAAATTCTTCGTACAATTTCTCTGATAATTCTTTTAATTCTTCTTGCGAATACGGCAAATCTAAACTTGATAAAAAATTTTTCATTCCTGTTTGGGAATAAAAATTATTTAATCCTGCTTTAAGCAAATTTGTATATGATGAATCAAATCTCTTATATTTTTCAGGCAATACTGATGGATAAAAATCTCCATCTCTATCTCTTGGCACTTCTAATTCTATCTGTCCCATTGAAGTATTTAATTTCCTTGACCGATAACCATTACATTTATCTTGCGGATTATTATCTACGTGAAATCTTCTTTCTGCTTTCATTAATACTTCCATTATTGTTTTTAATCTTTCTGATTCACTCATAATGAACAATTCTTTTATATTAGATGACAAATATTTGGCTATTGATTCAGCTAATGATTCATTATAGTTCTTTGATAATGAAAATCCTTCAAAAGAATTATTAAAAATTTTTTTATTCATTTTTACCTCCTTCTGTTCGGATTTAACTTTTTACATCATAATTTAAAACCAACTGGGAAAAAATTTTGCAAGTTATGGTTTCCCAGGGAAACCATAACTTAACTAACTTACATTAACATAAAAAACATATATTAGACACATTAACATATATACTACCAGATTAAAAAAAAATTTTAGAAATAGAGAAAAAAATGAAAAATTAACATTAAAAAAAATAGCAGAATTAACAGGATATTCAGCAGATTATCTAAGAAATTTAATCAATAGAGGCAAAATAAAAGGAATAAAAGAAAAAAATAAATGGTTTATAAAAGTTCAGGATATTTTAGAATATATGGAAAAGCATAGTTAAAATAGGAGATAAAACGAAAAGTAAGTAGTGTTCATAATTTCAATTTTCTTAGGATTTTATTTCCCTTGAATATTTCCAAGAGATGACTCGCCAATTGATTCTAATTCTAATATAATTAATTTTCATTTTAAAATGCCATATTCTCTTTTTTGAGTTGTTAAAATTATATTAACTATTCATTGCGATTAAAGAGGCTCCAAAAGATCCAATGATTTGGGGGTTATCAGGCACAAAAACTTCTCTTTTAAGCTCTTTTTCTATTAATTTTTTCAAAAGATTATTTTTAGCGCATCCTCCACAAAAGATAACTTTTTCATTGTTGGAAATAAGAACTTGAAGCTTAGGAATGATTCTCTTTACAATAGACTTATGCACTGCAATAGCTATGCTCTCTCTATTAACACCTTTTGCCAATAATGAAGTGACCTCACTTTCTGCAAATACAGCACACATACTTGAAATACTTATATCAACATCTTGCAATTTTATTTTAGAAAAATCAGCAAGTTTGTATCCAAGAGTGTTTGCCATTATTTCAAAAAATTTTCCAGTGCCAGCTGCGCAT
>CAZIZE010000020.1:0-23092 GCA_964543655.1 uncultured bacterium | reverse complement strand
AAACAATTAAATGAAAAAATTATAGAATTAGAAGCAAAGCAGCAAGAGTTGAAAAACAGAATTTATGAACAGAACAATCAATTGCTTTCATTAAAATTTCAAATTGCTGAAATAGAGAACTCACTTGCATGGTCAATAATCACTAAATATAGGAAAATTATTGATGTTATCTTCCCAGAGCAGAGTAAATTAAGAAAAATATACCTGCTATTTTTAAATGCAATTAAATATTTAAAAAAAGAAGGATTTTACTTATTTTTAAAAAAGTCTTACAACTATTTTCAGAAATTAAAAGGTAGTTCAAATTTGCAAGAGGAATGTATTGATTTTACAAAAGATATAAAGCTTTTAAGTTTTAAAGTTTTTGAGAAACCATTTGTTTCAATTATTATACCTGTTTACAATCAAGCCACTTACACATATAACTGTTTGAAATCTATTCTGGAAAATAGTGGCAACGTAGAGTATGAGGTTATTATAATTGATGATTGTTCCTCTGATAATACAGAGAAAATTATGCAATCTATTAATGGAATAAATTATGTTAAAAATAAAGAAAATTTAGGTTTCTTAAAAAATTGCAACAAAGGAGCTAAAATAGCCAAAGGTAAGTATCTTTTGTTTCTCAACAATGACACAATGGTAACAAAAAAGTGGCTTGAAAATATGTTAAAATTATTTGAAAATATTGAAAAATGTGGAATGGTTGGTGCAAAGCTTGTTTACCCTGATGGTAAGTTACAGGAAGCAGGGAGCATTATTTTTTCTGATGGTTCTGCTTGGAATTTTGGTAAATTTGATGATCCTGAATTACCTGAATACAACTATGTTAGAGAAGTTGATTATTGCTCTGGCGCTGCTATTTTAATTAAAAAAGAGCTGTTTGAAAGCATTGGAATGTTTAGTGAGGAATTTGCACCAGCTTATTATGAGGACACTGACCTATCGATGAAAGTTAGAGCAGCAGGATATAAGGTAATGTATCAGCCATTTTCAAAAATTATACATTTTGAAGGAGTTAGCTGTGGAAAAGATACTTCCTGTGGAATTAAAAAATTTCAGGAAATAAATAGAGAAAAATTTTACAATAAATGGAAAAATATTTTAGAAAAGGAGCATTATCCAGATAGCTCTTATCTATATCTATCTAAAGAGAGAGGTGTAAAAAAGAGAGTTTTGATAATAGATCATTACCTACCTGAATATGATAAAGATTCAGGTTCATTGAGATTGTATTCTTTAATTAAAATAATGATTAAAAATAGTATGCATGTAATCTTCTGGCCTGATAATCTTGCAGCTTTTGAACCTTACAATACCCATTTAAGAGAGCTTGGTGTGGAGACTTTTACTGGAAGACATTTTAACTTTGAAAAGGAATTTTTAAAAATAAAAGATTATCTTGATTATATATGGCTTTTGAGACCTCATATTGCAAAAAATTACATTCAAACAATTAATAATTTAAAATCATCTAAAACAAAGGTAATTTATGATACAGTTGATTTGCATTTTGTAAGGGAGAAAAGAAGGGCTGAAATAGAAAATAATGAAAAATTTTTAGAAGAATCAAGAAAGTGGAAAGATATAGAGATGTTTCTCTGTAATAGCAGTGACCATGTTATTGCTATTACTGAAATTGAAAAAAAGACCCTTAATAAAGAAGGAATTGATAACAACAAAATTTATGTAATTCCAAATGTTCATGAGCCTGTTGATAAAATCCCGGAATTTGAACTAAGAGAAGGGTTGATGTTTATTGGTGGTTTTCAGCATCCTCCAAATGGTGATGCAGTAAAGTGGTTTGTAAAAGAGATCTATCCGATAATTTGTGAAAAATTCCAAAAAATTCCTGTTTACATTGTTGGTAGCAATGCCACAGCTGACATAAAGCAGCTTGCAGATGATTATATTAAAATAGAAGGATTTATACCTGATGTAGCCCCTTATTTTAATAAATCTAAAGTTTTTATTTCACCACTTAGATATGGTGCCGGGTTAAAAGGTAAAATAGGTCAGAGCCTTGCATTTGGTCTGCCTGTTGTTACCACATCAATTGGAGCAGAGGGTTTTTATTATAATGAAAATGAGCCGCCATTTTTAATAGCTGATGATAAAGAAACTTTTGCAGAGATGGTTATTAAGCTGTACAAAGATAGGGAAACATGGGAAAAGCTTAGTGAAAGAGGTTTGTTTTTAATTAAAAATTTTTATTCACCTGCTGCAATAGAGAAAGGTCTTTTAAAATTGTTGATATGATAAAAAACTGGCTGCTGCTCTACTACAATCACTGGTATTTAATAAAAGAATTTTTAATAAAAGAGATTAAAGGAAGATTTGCAGGCTCTTTTGCAGGTAGGCTATGGCTTGTAATTAATCCTATAAGTCAAATTCTTGTATATATCTTTCTATTTTCCATAGTACTTAAAATTAAACTTCAGGCACACCTTTCAGGAACAAATAGTTTTGTAATATATCTTTTGTCTGGTATGTTTCCATGGCTTGCATTTTCGGAGTCAATTATGAGGAGCATTGGGATTTTACTTGAAAACGCTTCAATTATACAAAAAGTAGCTTTTCCAGTTAATATTTTGCCATTTGTTGCTCAAACGCAATCTTTTTTTACAAATGGTATTGGTTTTATACTTTTTCTTTTTTATCTTGCTTTTAAAGGTTTTTTATCTATAAATTGGATTTATATTCCATTAATTATTGTTGCTTTTTATCTTTTTACTCTTGGCTTTAGCCTTATACTTTCTGCTATTTCAGTGTATGTAAAAGATTTGCAGCACATTTTAAATATATTCCTTTTTGTATGGTTTTATGGTACACCAATTATATATCCTGAGTATATGATACCAAAAAAAATGGAATTTATCCTTTATGCAAACCCAGTTTACCCTTTTATCTATAATTTAAGATGTGCAATGCTAAATACGTCAGTTGATTATACTTTTGTATATCTTATGCTTTTCTGGACGATTTTTATCCTTATTATTGGAATGAAAACTTTTGATGTGTTAAAAGATGGTTTTTCAGATGTTATATAGTTTTATTTTCAATTAATAGCATTACCCAGTTATCTTTTTCTTTTCTATCTAAGATTCTAATATCCCTGTTTAATTTATTGTAAATTTCTTTTTCCATTGTTTTTACAAAGCCAGATAAAAAGTAGTATCTACTCTGCCAGAAACCTTTATTTTTAAATAAATCAAATAGAAGATGATAGTATAGGTTAGCAAAAACAACATCATAATTATATGGTAAAAAATTAAAAATATCGTTATGAAAAATTTTTGCAGGGACATTGTTTAATGAGAAATTTTTCCTTGTAACTTCAAAAGATAAGTTGTTGTTATCTATTGCAACAATATTTTTAACCCCCTTTTTGCCAGCAAAAATACCGAGAATGCCGCTACCACAACCAAGATCAATTACAGAATCAATTTTATTTTTTTTACTAAGATTATTAAAGGATTCAAGAATCATTCTTGTAGTTGGATGGAAACCTGTCCCAAAAACTACTGAAGGGTCAATTATTATCTTATTCTCATTTTCAAAATTTTCTCTTTCCCATACTGGAATTATAAAAATATTTCCAATTTTAAAAGGTTTTATAAATTTACCTGATTCCCAGTCATGATAGGGAATTGCAGTATAGAAATGAAGTTTGAAATTATGCTTTTTTATAAGAAAATCTTTGTTTTTGTGGAAAAAAAGCAGAAGAGTATCTTCCTCTTCCCAAACTCCTATTAGATCAGGATCGTCAAAGATTATATCTTCTCTATCAATGTTATAGATATGTAAAAAATTATATTTTGTATATGGAGGTTTCAACATTTTTAGTGAGCTTCAAACCAGTTATTTCCTATACCAAAGTCAACTTTTAATTTTACTTTTAATTCTGGATAAACCTGCTCCATTATTTTTTTAGCATTTATAGCAAAATCTTCAGCAAATTTAGCTTCAACTTCAAAAATGAGCTCATCATGTACCTGCATTATCATTTTAGCATTGTACTTATTGGAAATATTATCAATTTTTAACATTGCAAGTTTTATAAGGTCAGCAGAGCTTCCCTGAATAGGAGTGTTTACTGCTATTCTTTTTGCAAATTCTCTTTCTGTATGATTTCTACTTTTTATCCCTCTAATATACCTTATTCTACCCAAGATAGTTTCTACATATCCATTATCTTTTGCTTTATTTGTGATCTCTTCAATATATTTTTTTACACCTTTATATTCCTTAAAATAGTTTTCAATAAAAGTTTTAGCTTTATCCCTTGTAATTTTAAGAGATTTTGCAAGTCCATAAGGGCTTATACCATAAATTATTGCAAAGTTAACTGTTTTTCCTTCTCTTCTCATTAATTCATTAACTTCACCAATATCAACATTATATATTTTAGATGCAGTTAATGAGTGTATATCAATATCCTTTTCAAAAGCCTCAATAAGCTCGTAATCCTCAGAAAAGTGTGCCATTAACCTTAACTCTATTTGTGAATAGTCGAGGGATACGATTTTTTTATTTAAAGGTGCTGCAAATGCCATTCTTATTTTATTCCCTGTTTCTGTTCTTACAGGGATATTTTGAATATTGGGATTGGTACAGGAAAGCCTGCCTGTAGCTGTAATTGTCTGTTGAAAAGTAGGATGAATTCTGCTACTTCTATGCTCAATTAATTTCAGCAAACCTTCAATGTAGGTTGATTGCAACTTGGCCTTTTCTCTGTATTCTAAAATTAATTTTGGCAGGGGATGCTTAGTTGATAAAATTTCCAGCACTTCTGTGTCTGTGGAGGGGCCAGTTTTAGTCTTTTTTACAACCTCAAGATTGAATTTATCAAATAATATTTTTCTAAGCTGTAATGGTGAGTTAATATTAAATTCCTCTCCAGATATTTTATAAATTTCTTTGGTTAATGTTTCAAGCTCATTTGAAAGCTCTTTTCCTATTTCAACTAACTTGTTTTTATCAATAAATATGCCATTTTGCTCCATTTTGTAAAGAATTAGAGATAAAGGCTTCTCAAGATTGTTATATAAATTTTTTAATTTTGGGCTCAGTTTTTCTTCTAATTGTTGATATGAGAGAAAAATTCCACAAGCTCTTTCTGAGAGGAATTTGATTTTATCTTCTTGTTTTAATTTTGAAAAATCAATTTTTACATTTTTTTTCTCTTTATATTCCTCTATTGGTTTTATGTTAAAATTAGAATATTTTGCTATTATATGCTCAATTGTCTGCTTCTCTTCAGGGTCACAGAGATAGGACATAAGCTGAATATCTTCAAAATTATCAGGAAACTGATAGTTTAACTTTTTAAAAATTGCTAAATTATACTTTGTATCAAAACATAAAAATCTTTTTCTAAATAATTTTTTCAAAATATCAGGATTATTGTCTAAATATACCTCTTTTCCATTTATTGAAAAAGCTGATAAAAATTCTTCAAAAAGACCATTTTTAAATTTGTAAAATATCCCAGAGATAGTGTTAGCATCTGGAAAATCTTTGATAATATTGTATTTAAAAATTTTCTTTTCATCGTGTAGGTTAAATTTTTTTTGTAGAGTAACAAAATCAAATTTTGAAAAAATATTTTTTAATTGCTCAAAATTAGGTTTTTTTAATTTTATATTTTCGAAATTTAAAGGAACGTGAAAGTTATCTCTAAGCTTAATAAGATTTTTGCTTAAAAATGCATTGTTTTTGTTTGAAATAAGTAGATTTGCAATTCTTTTATTTTCAATTTTATCTATATTGTTATATATATTTTCCAATGAGCCAAATTCATTTATTAATTTAACTGCTGCTTTTGGGCCAATGCCTTTTACTCCAGGAATGTTGTCTGATTTATCTCCAATTAATGCAAGGTAATCTATAATAAATTCTTTATTAACTCCAAATTTTTCTATAATATTTTCCTTATTGAGCTTTTTATCTTTAAGAGTGTCCCAAATAATAATATTTGAGTCAATAAGCTGAGTAAGGTCTTTATCACTTGTAATTATAAATATTTTAGCTTTGTTTTTGAAATGCTTAACTATTGTTGCAATAAGATCATCAGCTTCAAGCCCTTCATGCTCAATTAATGGAATGTTAAAAGCTTTAACAACTTCTTTAATATGAGGTATCTGAACTATAAGGTCATCTGGCATAGGCGGTCTTGTGGCTTTGTAATCAGGGTAAATTTCATTTCTAAAGGTTTTTTTCCCTTTATCAAATACCACAATTATATAATCAGGGTTTTCCTCCATTATTTTTAATAACATTGTGGTAAATCCATAAATAGCATTTGTGGGAAAGCCCTCTTTATTTTTTAAACCTCTAATAGCGTGATATGCTCTGTAAATATAAGAATTGCCATCAATAATAAAAAGTTTTTTCATGGTTTTTATTTACCATTTAATTTTTAATAATTCAAGGAAGATTAGCTTGACTTTACAATTTCTTTAAATTATTCAAATGTAATGGAAATTAGCTTTGAAAGTGGAGAAAAACTTTTTTTTGAAAAAAAGTATGATAAAGCAGTTGAAATTTTTGAGAAATTACTTGAGAAAGAGCCTGAAAATTATTTAATTATCTCAAGATTAGCATTGATTTATCACATAAAAAAGGAATATGATAAAGCAGTTAAGTTTTACCTGAAATCTTTAAAAATTAATCCAAAGCAGGTTGAGATATATAACAATCTTGGTTGTATTTACAGAGAAATAAATAGATTTGATAAAGCAATAGAGTTTTTTAAAAAAGATCTCTCATCATATGAAAATCTTTTTAATCTTGGAATTTTATTTGAAAAAATAGGGAAAATTAAAGAAGCTCGAAAATGTTACTACAATGCAATAAAACTTAAAATAGAGAAAAGATTTTCTTTGCAAACTAAAATAGCTTTTCTTTTACCTCCAATTTATAGTTCATCTAATGAAATTTTAAAAGTTAGAAGGAGAATAGAGGATTATATTAATAGGCATATAAGTTCAGAGGAAAAAATAGATAATCCAATTGATGATATTGGAATAACAAATTTTTACCTTGGTTATCATGGAATGTGCAATAAAGATATTAATGTAATGATTGCAAATTTTTACAGAAAAAATATAAATAGTAGTTTTTTTAAAAGTTTTAACAAAAAGCCCAATAATAAAAAAATAAAAATAGGTTTTGTTTCCTCATTTTTTAGAAAACATTCTGTTTCTGATGTATCAAATTTATGGATTTCTCAGTTAAATAAAAAGATTTTTAATACAGTGATTTTTTCAATAGGTAGCTTTAATGATAATTCTATTAAAATTTTAAAAAATAACTGCAATAGATTTTACTCATTGCCAGCTAATATTGAAATTATTCAAGATGCCATTTTATCAGAATCTCTTGATATACTTTTTTTTACAGATATAGGCATGGATGCAGTTACATATTTTTTATCTTTTTCAAGGCTTGCTCCGATTCAGGTTACATATACAGGTCATCCAGATACCACAGGAGTTGATACTATTGATTACTATATTTCATCAGATTTCTGGGAAATAAATGAAGCAGAGAAGCATTACTCTGAAAAATTAGTGAAATTCCATTCATTGACCTGGTATTATAAAAAGCCTGAAATATCCGATGGTTTAAAAAAAGAGAAGATAGATTTTGGTTTTTCAGATAAAGATAATATTTATTGCATTAATCAGAGTCTTTTTAAAATTCATCCTGATTTTGATGCTATTATTGATAAAATTTTAGAAATGGATAAAAATGGAAAAGTTGTACTGTTTTTCAATAGAGAATTTTTCTGGTGGAAAGATTTTCTGGTTGAAAGATTTAAAAATAGCATAAAAAACTTTAATAGAGTAATTTTTCTTCCAAAATTAAGCTTTCCCCTTTATTTAAATTTTTTAAGCATTAGCAATATAATTCTTGATACAATTTATTTCAATGGTGGTACAACATCTTTGCAGGCATTTGCTGTTGGTGCTCCTATAGTTACAATGCCAGATAGATTAATGAGAAGTAGATTTACTCTTGGAATGTATGAAAAGATGGGGATAGATGATTTGGTTTCTAAATCTATTGATGATTATGTAGAAAAAGCAGTAAAAGTAGCAAATGATAAATCTATTAATTTGGAGCTCAGGAAAAAAATTTTTAAAAACAATAAATGCCTTTATGAGGATTCGGAAGTAATAGAGGAATTTGAAAATTTTTTTAAAAATTTAATCTAAAAGTATTGCAAAAATAATATTATTGTGTTACCGCCGAGAAATACAGATTGTATACAATTTTAAGGAGTTTTTCATGGAGAAGGATATTACAATTAAGAAGAAAAAGATTAATGCAAGGACAGCAGGTGTTACTAAAGAAGAAGTAAAATTACCTGTTACTGTTTTTCATGCATGGTGTAAAAGATGTGGTATTTGTGTAAATTTTTGCCCAAAGAAGGTGCTTGATTTTGATGAGGATGGTTATGTTTATCCAAAAAATCCTGACCAGTGTATTCAGTGTATGATGTGTGAACTAAGATGCCCTGATTTTGCAATTACAGTAAATATAGATAGAGAGGAGTAGAAGATGCCTCGTAAAAAAAGAAAAGAATATAGATTGTTACAGGGAAATGAGGCTGTTGCTGAAGCAGCCATAATGGGGGGAGTGCGATTTTTTGCTGGATACCCTATTACTCCAGCTACAGAGATTGCAGAGATTTTATCAGATAAATTGCCAGAAGTTGGTGGAAAATTTATTCAGATGGAAGATGAAATAGGTAGCATTGCTGCAGTTATAGGTGCCTCACTTGGTGGAGTCAAATCTTTAACAGCAACATCTGGTCCTGGTTTTTCATTAAAGCAGGAAAATCTTGGTTTTGCTGCAATTGCTGAGGTACCTCTTGTGCTTGTTAATGTAATGAGAGGTGGCCCATCTACAGGCCTTCCAACAAGTCCAGCTCAAGGTGATGTTATGCAGGCGCGTTGGGGGACTCATGGTGATCATCCTATTATTGTTCTTTCCCCTTCATCAGTTAAAGATGCTTTTGATTTAACAATTAAAGCAATTAATCTTTCTGAAAAATATAGAAACCCGGTAATATTGTTAATGGATGAAGTTATTGCACATATGAGGGCAAGGGTTGCATTGCCAGATGAAAGCAAAATTACCAGAATTGACAGAATAAAGCCTAATATGCCTCCTGAATGGTATGTGCCTTATGAAAATAATATCACTGGTGTTCCAGCAATGGCAAGTTTTGGTGAGGGGTACAGGTATCATGTTACAGGATTGGTTCATGATGAAAAAGGTTTTCCAACCTCCAAGCCTAAAGAGGTTGAGGACTTTTTATCCAGACTTTTTAGAAAAATAGAGCGTGGTTACAGAGAAATTTGTATGATAAAGTATCATCAGATGGATGATGCTGAATATGCAATTATTACATATGGAAGTGTTACTCTTTCAGCTCTTTCAGCTTTACCAGCTCTAAGAGAAAAAGGGGTTAAAGTTGGAATTTTGGAGCTTAAAACTTTGTGGCCATTTCCACGATTTGCAGTGGAAAAAGTTCTACCAAATATTAAAGGTTTTTTAGTACCTGAAATGAATATAGGACAGATTTATAGAGAAGTGGTGAGAGTTACTGGAGGCCGTGCTGAAGTTAAAAAGTTTTCAAAGATTAATGGTGAAATGATAACTCCTCAAGAGATTGTTAAAGCAATGAAAGGAGTAGTTTAAATGTTATCAAATAAGCAATTACTTGAAAAATATTTAAGGCATGATAAAAAGTTTCCACATTTATGGTGCCCAGGTTGTGGCAATGGTACAATTTTACATGCAATGCTTATAGCTATTGATAATCTTGCAATTCCCAAGGATGAAATTGCTCTTGTTTCAGGGATTGGTTGCTCTGGTAGAACTCCTGTTTATGTTGATTTTAACACATTGCATACTACTCATGGTAGAGCCCTTGCATTTGCAACAGGGCTCAAGCTTGCAAAACCAAAGCTTCATGTTATTGTTGTAATGGGTGATGGTGATGCAACAGCTATTGGTGGTAACCATTTTATTCATGCTTGCAGAAGAAATATTGATATTACAGCAATTATATACAATAATAATATTTATGGCATGACAGGGGGGCAGTATAGCCCTACAACACCACATCATGCAAAAGCAACCACAGCAAAACATGGCAATATAGAAGTTCCTTTTGATATTTCAAAGCTTGCAGAAGCAGCAGGTGCAACTTTTGTTGCAAGGTCAACCACCTATCATGTTAAGCAGCTTGTTAATGTTATACAAGCAGCTCTTGAGCATAAAGGTTTTTCAACTGTTGAAGTAGTTACTCATTGCCCAACTACTTTTGGAAGAAGGAATAAGATGGCAGACCCTGTGCAAATGGTTAAATGGGAAAAAGAGATAGCTATTCCTATTGATCAGGCTAAGGATAAAAAGCCAGAAGAGTTAGAAGGGAAAATTACAACAGGGATTTTAGTAAAAAAAGATAAGCCTGAATATTGTGAACAGTATGAAGAAATTATCAGAAAAAAGTTAAAAGTAAAATAGGAGGCTTTTTTAATGGAAAATAGAATAGAAGTAAGGCTTGCAGGTTCAGGTGGCCAGGGATTGATTACTGCTGGAATAATTTTGGCTGAAGCTGCTATTCTTGATGGTAAAAATGTTGTTCAAAGCCAGAGTTATGGACCAGAAGCAAGAGGCGGAGCAAGTAAAGCTGAAGTTATAATATCAGAAGGTGAAATATATTATCCCAAAACCAACAATCCTGACATTTTGCTTTCAATGAATCAGGCATCATGTGATAAATATTTTAATGACTTGAAGTTAAATGGAATATTTATTGTGGATACAACTTTTGTAAAAAATGTCCCTACAACCAATGCATATTGTGTGGATATTACAAGAGAAACAGTTAAGAACCTTAAAAAAGAAATTTTTGCAAATATAGTTGCTCTTGGGGTTCTTACTGAAATTACAAAGATTGTGAGTAGAAAAAGTATGACAGCTGCTGTGATAAATAGAGTACCAGAAAAATTTATTAAAGAAAATGAAAAAGCTTTGCAACTTGGTTTTAAACTTGGAAAAAAAGTTGCAAAATCTTTTGAAAGAGAAGATGAAATAGTTGCTGATGAATAAAAAAGAGCCCAGAAGAAGAGGGCTCTCTAAATAACAAGATTTACAATATTGCCAACAGGATTATTCTGCTGAGTAGTTTGCTGTTGCTGGTTATTTATTTGATTGTTAGCCTGATTTATCATATTTGTAGCATTTTGAGTTGCATTTACTACACCACCAACCACCTCTTTTGTTGTGTCATAAGTCATTTTCATAGCATCTTGCACGCCTTTGTTTGGTGAATATGTGTTGTTCATGTTATTAATTGTCTGATTTATTATTCCTGCCTGATAACTATTATTTACTGAATTAACCATTTTATCCTCCTCTACATCTATTTTTGTGAAAAGTTGATAAAAATTTTAAACTCTTTCAGAAGTCCCCAAAAATCTTTCTGATTATGATGAAAAATCCATTATTTTTTAGATACCTTTATACAAATAATATAACAACATATTTTTTAAAAGTCAAATATTAAAGTATCTTAAGGTTATTAAGAAAATTTTCTCAATTTTTCCTTGACAAATAAGAATTAGAGGAGTAATTTTAAATTTGTAAATAAAAAAAATTAAAAGGATAAAACCGATGAAATGGAAATGTTCTTTTAAGCTCTTTATGATTTTTGTATTTCTTTTAACAACCTCTTTTCTATATTCCCATGATTTTGATTGGGGGTCAATTAATCTCTTTAGTAACACCAAGTATATTTACCAATGGTCAGATAAGCCCAATGGTTTTTTAGTTAGCAATGATGACAGTGATCAGGATATTTCTGAAATTTTAGGTATTGATGCAGTGCATAATGATTCTGATATCTCATTTTCATTTCTTGGTAAATATGCAAAAGATTTAGATGGTACACCATCTGGCTCTATTTTTCAAGATTATGTGGATACAGGCAAGAATAGACAAAAGTTGGATGTATATTATGCCTATTTTACAAAAGAGAACCTGCTACCTGATGTTGATTTTAAATTAGGCCGTCAATATGCTTATAGCTCAGAGATTGTACATTATGATGGTGCATCTGTTACTGGTGATGGCGCAATTGCAGATTGGTTAAATTTTGAAATTTTTGGTGGTAGAATTGTTCAAACATATTCCAATTTAAAGCAGGATGGAGTTGGCGGCTTTAATATTGAAGTAAAAGCTGTTAAAAATTTGATTTTTTATCTTGATTCTGTTTTTTATCAGAAAAATTCTTATGAACTTGGCACATATTATACACCTATGGAAAACATTAAATTGAGAGGTAGATTTGCATTTATTAATTCAAGTAGTAGATTCTGGAATGTAGATTTAATTGCCACATGCCCTTATACTAAAACCACTCTTACCATTGATATTTATAAAAGATTTACCATTCCTGTTAAAGATGATTTCCTCTACGATTATACTACAACTATTGAAGACAATATAGGGAAAGATATTAAAAGGTTTTACCTTGCAAGGTTATATGGCTATATTGACTATTCTATTTCTATTAGTCAGCCAATACCAAAGCAGGAAGGAATGACTTTTTATGTGAAATATACAAGAAGAGATATTAATGATGATTATGAAAATATTTATGAAAATCTATACAATACAGATTTTTACAGATGGAGTGTTGGTTTAAACCTTGATAACTGGTGGAAATTAAAGGGAACCAAATTTTCCATAGGTTACAGCTACTGGAAAGAAGATAAAAAACATCTTTACGATAGTTCTTCTGAATCATGGTTTGCTGATCTTGAGCAAGAAATTTGTGAAAAGGTCAGTTTAAATGCAGGATTTTATTATAAAACAGAGGATGTTAATAGCTTAATAGAAGGTGAAGCTTCACATTACTATTATGGAAGTGTTAAATATAAATTTGCAGAAGATAAATGGGTTTCATTAAAGTATGAATATGAAACAGATGATTATTATCATGAATTTGGCATTAGTGGTATTAATGCCATTACAGCCAATCTTCATTTAACATGGTAGATAAATAATTTAAATATAGAGAGGATGGAATAATGGGATTTTTTAAAAAAATTTTTATAATAGCAGCTATTCTATCTTTAGGGTTAATTGGTTGCAAGAAAGGTTCCACAGATTTAAAATTCAATCATAATCTGCATGTTGTTGAAAATGAGATTGAGTGTTCAACCTGTCATAAAGCAGATGACAATGGCAATATGTCCAATCCAGATATGGATACATGTAGTGATTGTCATGATATTGGAGATGTTGATAATCCTACAAAAGATTGTCTTAAATGCCATACAATTCAAAGCTCTAAAAAAGATTATGAAGTGGAAGTTGGTGTTAATCCAAAACCAGCAAGTTATAAAGATTTAATCTTTACCCATGACCCACATTCAGATTATAAATGTAGCAGATGTCATAAAGGAATTGATAAATCTAAAACTATTCAAAATATTTCTTGGCCGAAAATGACAAAATGTTTAGAGTGCCACGATGGTGATACAGCTCCTATAGAGTGTGATACATGTCATAAAAAAATAAGAAAAGATGTTCCTCCTGAGTCCCATCATGGTGACTGGGAATCAAATCATGGATTAGCAAGTAAATTTGATGATAGCTGTAGATATTGCCATGATCCACATTTTAAGAAAAATGGTAATTTCTGTCAAGATTGCCACAGAACAAAAAAACCAAAAGACCATATATTCAATTGGAAAACTTCACAGCATGGTATAGAAGCAATTCATGATAGAAAACTTTGCGCAACATGCCACACAGCATCATACTGTGCAGATTGCCATAAAAGTGAAAAACCAATTTCTCATAGAAGGGGAGACTGGGTAAGGTTTACTCCAATGCCAGGTCATGCTGAGGAAGCTGAAAAGAACTTTAGATCATGTAATGTTTGTCATACAACATCTGATTGTATGAGATGTCATAACAACATAATAATGTATAAAAAGTAGCAGAATCTATCATATATAGATTATAAAAAATATTAAAGGAGGAGGCATTTATAATGTCAGTAAAAGCAAAAAGCAAAATCTTCTGGTTTTCATTTGTAATTGCAATTCTGATTGCAATTCCATCCTTGTTAATGGCACACCCTGCTGTGCAATTATTGGATAGGAATGGAAATCCAATAATAAATCAGTTGGATAAAACTGATAAAATAGTTGCAGCAAATGGTTCTGTTTATTATAAGGGACCTGCTTACAGTCCTAAACAGACCTGTGGGAAATGTCATGATTATAAATCAATAACAATGGCTTATCATTTTAGAGAAGGTGTTGGTCCTTATGGAAAAAGAACTGATGACTTGTGGGTTTCTAAAAATCAGAACAACACTCTTCAAAAATATTTAACCCATGCTTATGGCCATCTTGAAGCAGGTGGTCAGTTTGGTGCGTGGTGACCTCCTTCTTACCGTCAGTTGGCGGCTAAGAAGCAGAGAGGAAGCTATAAGGATCCTTTTACATCAGAAGGTAAACCATACTTTTTTGATGTGGGTATAGCAGATGAAATGGCTGTTTGCTATTCATGCCACGCAGGAGGTGGGCCTGCTGAAGGTATTGTAAATAGTGATGGCTCTGTTACACCTTATGATAGCCCAAGTTTAACTCCAGTTCATTCTTATGACAGAGATTTTTATGATTATTCCTCAAATGATGTTACTAAAGCATTAATTAGTGGCAAATCCATTGATGAAACAATCAAAGAAATAGGAGCACCAAAGAGACATGATTGGAAAAAATCTGGTGTTATGGAAGCAGATTGTCTCCTTTGCCACATAGATCCTGATTTAAATAGTAATCCAGATGTATATACAGCAGCAGATGGCCTTAAAGTTCAACCTTTCAGACCAAGACTTATGATTTTTGCAGAGAGAGATGCAAATGGCCAGATTACCAAAATATCACTTGGTATGCCAACTAAAGAAGGAGTTTTAAATAGCAGTGTCCTCAATTATACCAATGATATTATGCGAATGACAAGGCCTATTGGAAAACAATACTTTATTTTAAGTCAACTTCCTAAGGACGATATTGGTGAGCTTTTCAAAATTTGGACAGATGGGCTCAAAGAGATTGACCCTACAGGTAAATCATTACCATATGCTTTGTATGCAAGTCCACAAATAGCTCCAAATATTTACACTCAGACTGGAATCAAAGATGCATTTACCTATAACCCCAACGGTGGTGCTGATGAAATGCAGAAACTTATGAGCAATCAGCAGGCAATTGGTGGAATTTTTATGAAAATGCTAAATTATATTAACACTAAATATAATCTCAATCTTACTATGGATCAGATGATGCAGGCATTTTTTAATCAATTCATTTATGGATATGAGATTAGAGATCCAGGTACAGGTGGATTATTGCCTATCCCATATCCATTAAGACTGTATGAACCTGGTAAATTCTACACAGATTGGGATGATCCTGATGCATCAGTTAGAGATTATGTTAGGTCACCACTTGTAGAGGGGCAAGGCATTCAGTATAGTGGACTTGTTGGTGTTGGTTGGGCTGCTTTTCAATATGCGTATATGAAAGTGATGCAGGGAGATATGACATATTATGATAAAAATTCATTTTTTGGTATTAACTTAGCTAAAGTTATAGCTGATTGGACAAGTGGCAAGATACCTTTTGATGTTCTAAAAAATATGTCAGTAAAGCATGATTATCTGCCAAATTTCTTCTACTTAATGCCATCAGCTGATTTAATGGGACTTGATTTGAACCATGATGGAACTCCAATTGTATATATTCAAATTGATAAAGTTGGAAATGATTGGGTTCCAAAAGTTTACTACAATGCTGGTGATTTAGGAGATGGTAGTGTTAATATTGATATTTTTGGTGGTAACAAAGACATTAATTCATGGAAGTGGATTAAGGTTTGTGGTCAGTGCCATGTTATGACAAAGGACCATGGAAATAGCGAATGGACAAGGGGTAGAACATATAATCTTGGTATGCCAGCTGATTGGGTAAAAAATGGTCAATTTGTTAATTTTACAGCTGATAAAGAATCACCAGGTTATGATGTTCATATGTCTGGTAAAAAAATGGGTTGTGGTTCCTGCCACCTTAGAGAATCAGGTACAATAGAAGAAAAGCATAATTTCCTTAAAGGCACTGATACTGCACATATGGTTAGAAATGACCTTGATAATAACCCAAAACCTAAGACCTGTGAGTATTGTCACTTGATGGGCGGAGACCCAAATGCACCTAATCCTACAAAAGCACATGAAGAGAAATTTGGTGAAAATACAGAAAGGCATATTGCTGAAATTGCTTGTCAAACTTGCCATGTGCCATATAGAAGAACCTGGAGATTTAGAACTTTTGATGATACACTTGGGTATTATTCAAACTTTGACAATAGATTTGGATACTATATCTTAGCTGGTGGATTATCAAATTTTCCAGCAATGGCTTTTCCACCATATTATGCTCTTTCTCCTGTTTATGGAACTTCACCAGGATATGGTATTCCACACTTTCATATGGTGTCACAACACATAGATGCTGATGGAAATGGCACACAGCCAATGGATTATATAGCACAAATGGTTGATTATTTCTGGTTTGATAGTGAAGCAGACACAGGACCATTAGTAAATGGTCTTATGACTAATCCAAAGTTTGATTTCTGGAAGAAATTTTATCAATTAAGTCTCAATAGGGCAATTGATGAAGGTTTACCAATACATTACACAGATAAAAATGATAATGAAGTTTTTCCACCTCTATACTGGGCAAATGGTGAAAATGGTTATCCTCAGATAGTTATTGGTAACCCTATTACTATTTTAACATGGGTTGATGCTAATCCTCAACCTGATCATGATATGAGTGATTTACCATACAATGGTGCTAAAGTTTTATATTTAAGAGAGATTAACGCAGCAATAGATAAATTTTTGCCAGTATCTACATTTTATGCATATACTCCTAAACAGCTTGAAAATATAGGACCACAGGAGTGTAAAGATAATCCAAATATTGGTAAAGTTGTATTAAAAGATAGTGGATATGTGATCTGTGATCATACAGGTGATGGTTTTCCAGATATCTGGTGGGATGAGGATGTTAAAGCAATGCAGGAAGCTTTAACTAAAGTTTTAAAAGCAGAAGGTGAAAAAGATCCAAAACCAATGCTTTTTATTGCAGCACATTACTTTTCTGATAGCCATGGAGTATTACCTGCTGATAAAGCACTTGGTGCTAAATCATGTAATGATTGTCACGGTGATTATAAGAAAGATGCAGGTGCACACAGAATTACTGATAGGATTATAGGTTTTATGCCATGGGCACCAGCTTGGTTTAAAGAAGAAAATAGAGCTCTTAAATACAATGAAGAAACAGGTAAAATGGAGCCAGCTAATCCTAATGGATTTTTCATTGTGGATGGTGAAGT
Organism: uncultured bacterium; assembly: GCA_964543655.1. Classification (GTDB taxonomy): domain Bacteria; phylum DYJV01; class DYJV01; order DYJV01; family DYJV01; genus CAZBLP01. Next base: position 5,584 of record CAZIZE010000020.1, on the reverse strand, counting down.
TGCGTATATTAAACCTGTTGAAGCAAATGGAGTAAAATTTCTTGGTGCTGAAGCTAAAGATGTACTTGCTCTAAGTAAGCATCATGCTGAAGAGTTATTCTATATAGTTGCAGAAGGTAAAGTTGAAAAAGGTAAAATTGCAGATGAACTTGGAGTTTCTTCATCTAACTTCAGCTCTGAAGAATTAAATGAAGAATATGTAAGGCAGGTTGTAAATGGTCCATGGTCAGATAAACATTACTTCTATGTTCCTGCAGAGCTAAAACCTAAGATAATTGAAATGGGTTTTGTTCCTGGGAAAGTTTCAGTATATGCTAAAGGTGCAGGTTTTATAGAAGGATATATGTGCAAAATTGATGTTGAAGACCTTGATGGTAAAACTATGATTATTCAGTTGCCTTTTGATGGTGCTACACCTGTAATTTATAGAAAGGCACCTGGAGATATCTATTTTGCTCCTGTTAAAGATGCAAAAGTATTAACTTATAATGGTAATTACATAACTGTTAAAGTAAATGCTAATGGAGAATATATTGCAGCAGAAAAAGAGTCAGAGGGTATTCTTGGTAAGCTTTATGATGCCTGGAGATAAGAGCAACTAATATAGCTTTAATGTGGATAAAAGGCAGCCATTTGGCTGCCTTTTTTTGTAAAAAAAATTTGATTTTTTATTTCAAATATTTGCATAATAAAAATAGCAAAATTTTATAAATTTTTTGTTTTTTACAGAAAAAAAACTTAAAAAAGAAAATAGTTTTTATTTTTCTCTATTCTTGATATAATACAAAAATAAATGTAAAATCCAACAGCAATTTTTTTACAAGTATTCTTATTTGCCACAAAAGCAGTCATTTTGAGGGCGTTAGCCCAAAAAATCTCTTGATTAAAGGTTGGTTTTATATAATAAGCATATAAATGCTTTATAATAGCAAACTAAGATACATACAGTAGAAAAAGTAAAAAAAGTTAGTGAAGATGTTGCAAGGCACTCAAAAAATACTCTTGATTATATTGCAAAAGTCAAAATAGATGAAAAAGCTGATATTGTTGCTGTTGATGAAAAAGAAAATGTGGAAAAAGTAACAAGTTAATATTTTTATTGAATTTTTAAAAATTATGTAATATTGAACATTAAGAGGTAATAAAATGAAACATGGATTAATATTTACAGGCTCAAAAATTACAGGTGAATTAATTATAGAGATGTTGAGAGAGTCTTTTTACATTAAGCAAGTTGAAAATTTTCAAGAATTATTAGACTCTCTACTGTCAGATGAGAAAAAATATGATTTTTTAATAATAGATAGGACTTTAAAAGATTTATCAGCAAAAGATATTTTTTCAAAATTAATTCAAAGTGGGATTGAATCCATTCCACCATCAATTCTTCTTACTCAGAGCAGATACAACCCTGTTGAAGATGGAGAAGGTTATGCTTTTATTCTGAGAAAGCCTTTCTATAAACAAGAAATTATAGAAGCTGTTAATTTTGCATTACTTTCAAAAAATAAGAAAAAATTAGAAAAAATTTTAATGGTGGATGATTCAAGGACTTCAAGAAATATAATGAAAAGAATCCTTACTTCACATGGGTATAAATGTTTTGAGGCTGAGAATGCAACTGAGGGTTTGAAAAAAGCTGAGGAAATTTCGCCTGATCTTATAATTGTTGATTATGTAATGCCTGATTTTAATGGAATAGAGCTTGCCCAAAAAATTTCAAAAAATGAAAAATTAAAAAAAATACCAATAATTCTCATAACAGGTTCTCAAAGATTTAATGAAGTAATTGAAGAAGGATTTAATTCAGGAATTTCAGCTTATTTTAAAAAACCATTTAATGAATCAGAAGTTGTTGGTTTTTTAAAGAGATATTTCCACAATGATGAGTCTTCAAAAATTTTATTAATAGAAGATTCATTTACAAGGAGAAAAGTTATATATTCAAGTCTATCAATAAATAATAATCAGGTTATCTCTGTTGAAAATTTAGAAAAAGCAAAAGCATTTTTAGAGGATAATAGATTTGATTTAATATTAATGGATTTAATACTTAACAATGAAACAGCATTTGATGGTGTAAAAATATTCAGAAAAGTCAATAAAAATATTCCAATTATAGTTTACTCCTCTATTGCTGATAGAAAGAATATATATAAAATTCTTGAGCTTGGAGCAAGTGATTACCTATGGGCACCTATTGAAATGAGAGAATTAATATTAAAGGTTAATATCTGGCTTGGTTATTCAAAATTTATTAATTTTAAAAATAAAATAGACACTATTGTTAAGAGAGAGAATATTTATAATGATTTTATGGAGTTTGTAGATGCAAATTTAAGTAGAGATAAATTAAATGGTATAATATCTTCACTTGTTTGTTTACATTTAAATAAGGACGATGATAAAATTTTGCAAAAAATAAATGAAATTTTAAGAAAAGATGATAAAGCTAAATTTTTTAGAAATAAGTTTTTTATATATTTATCAGGTGCTAATCTTATCCTTAGCCTTAAAATTTGTAAACGAATTAAAAATAGTATTGGAATAGATGTTGATTTTGGAATTGTTACTACAGATAGTGTGGGCACAGTTGAAGAACTTTTTGAAAAAGCGGAGAAAAATATAATTAAATTATGAACAAATCTTCATACAGTAAACTTAACAAAAAAATAACTATTTCTATAATTCTCTTTTCTATTGTAATAATTTTTTCATTTTTACTCCTCTTTGATTCACTTCATAAAAAAAGTATATCTTATATAAAAAAAGAAGAACTCTCTCTATTTAGAGATATGATTGTAAAAGAGAATCTATCTGTTGTGGATTTTATAAACTCCTCTTTTAAAAATGCAGATAAAATTGCAAAAAGTGAACTTAAAAATCATGTTTATGAGGCTTATTCAATTGCAAAATCTATCTATTTTAATCATAAAGGCAAAAATATTCCTGATGAACTTATTAAAACAACTATAAAGGAAACACTTAGAAAATTAACTTATAGAAAAGGATTGGAATATTTTTTTATTCAAAATATAAATGGCACTGTTGAGATGAATTCTGCTTTTCCAAAAATAGAAGGAAAAGATATTTCTAATTTTAGAGATAAAAAAGGTAAATATTTTGTTAAAGAGGTTATAAAAACTGCATTAACAAAAGGTGAAGGGTATGTTGAGTATTACTGGAAATATAAAGTTAGTAACCAATTAAATAAAAAAATTTGTTTTGTTAAATTTTTCAGACCTTACAACTGGATAATAGGTATGACAATTTTTTATGAAGATTTTTACAATATTTTAAAAAAAGATATTTTAAAACAATTAGCTTATACAGTTATTCCTGCTAAAATTAGTATTTTAATTTTAACCAGTGAAAATCAGATAATATTTAAAAAAAATATATCAAAACCATTAAAGCTTAATTATAGAGACTTTAAAAATAAAAATTTTAAAACTTTCATGTCCCATGGAAATCAGCACTATGCTTATACAATAGAAATAAAAAATCTAAAATGGAAAGTAATCTCTTTTTCCCATTTAAAAGATATAGAGAGTGTTATTAATTCCACCAATCAATACTTTGTAAATTTTTTATCAAAAATTTTTATTGTTTTTCTTATCTTACTTGCACTTTTTTTAGGATTTATAATCTTTTATTTTTACAATATTAATAAGAAATTTTCGCAAAATTTTAATTTATTAAAAGATTCTTTAGTAAAAGCTGCAAAGGAGAATGAATTTGAAAATAATGATTATGATTTTGAAGAGCTACAAATAATTTCAGATATATTTTTAAAAATCATAAGAGAAATAAAAACAGAGAGGAGTATTACAGAGAAAATTACAGAAAATATTGATACAGGGATAATTTTTGTTTCCCCTGAGATGGAGATAGAGTATATTAACAAACCAGGTTTAAATATTCTTGGATATACAAAGGGAGAGGTATTAGGAAAAGTTGTTAGAGATGTGGTGCAGGGTGTTAATATGGATACTTTAGACAGAATAAAGGAAGAAGAGTGTGGAATTAAAATATTATTGGCAAATCAGAAGGTTATTAAAAAAAGGTTATATTATACAAGAAAAGATAATTCATTAATTCCAGTAGAAATTTCTTTGATTCCTCTAATTAATAACGGGAAAACAGAGAAAATCATAATTACCTTCAAAGATATATCTGAGCGGATTGCAAGGGAGAAAGCTTTAGTTGAAGCTAAAATGTTAGCAGAAGAAGCAAAGGAAGCGAAGTCTCAATTTCTTGCAAATATGAGTCATGAAATAAGAACTCCAATGAATGCAATAGTGGGGTTTGTTGACCTGCTTCTTAATTCTGATAATCTTAATGAGAAACAGATAAAATATCTCAATATAATAAAAGATTCATCAAATAACTTAATAAACATAATTAATGATATTCTTGATCTTGCAAAATTAGAAAAAGGTAAAATTGAGTATGAAATGAGAAACTTTAGTATTAGGAATCTCATAAAAGAATGTGCTGATGTTTTTCGATTTAAAGCAGAGGAAAAGGGGCTTAATCTTATTTACAGCGTTGATGAGAAAATTCCAGAAATGGTAAAAGGAGACAAATTTAGAATAAATCAGGTTTTAAATAATTTGGTTAGCAATGCTATAAAATTTACATCTAAAGGTAGTGTAACTATTATTGCAGAATTAATAAATAGAAGTGAAGATAAAGTTAAAATTAAATTTTCAGTTAGTGATACAGGAATAGGAATCTCTGAAGATAAAGTTGAAAAAATATTTGAAACCTTTTCTCAAGCTGACTCATCTACCACAAGAAAGTTTGGTGGTACAGGGCTTGGGCTTACAATTTGTAAGAATTTAGTAAATCAAATGGGTGGAAAATTGCAGGTAGAGAGTGAGTATGGCAGGGGAAGTATATTTTATTTTACACTTGAATTGCCACTTGGTGATGAGATAACCCTTGCAGAGGTAGAAGAGATAGATGATTCTCAAGAAGTAGAGAAATTAAAAGGTTTAAAAGTGTTAATTGTTGAAGATGATATTTTTAATCAAACTTTTTTACAGGAGATTCTCAATAAATATGGTATAACAACAGATATAGCAGGAACAGGGATAGAAGCTTTAAAAAAACTTGAAAAAGATGATTTTGATATTGTTTTAATGGATATTGAAATGCCAGAGATGAATGGTTATGAGACAGTTGAAGTTATTAGAGACATAGAAAAAGGAGTTGATATTACAAACATTTCAAGTGAATTGAAAAATAAATTGAAAGGGAAAAATTTAAAAATTATTGCATTAACAGGCCATGATGATGATACACACAAAAGGAAAATATTTGATACAGGTTTCAATGATTATACTACAAAGCCAATTAATATTGAAGAATTAATATCAAAAATATTAGAGTTTGTTTCTACTTCTAATGAAAAAATATCCTCAAAGAGAAATTTAATTGATATAGAAAGCCTTAAAGAGCTTGTAGGAGATAATGAGGAAATTATTAACTCACTTAAAAATAAATTTTTTGAAAATATAAATAAAGATTTCTTAGAGTTAAAAAATGCATTTAAAGAAAAAGATTTTGTAAAAATTAA
>CAZIZE010000019.1:0-2332 GCA_964543655.1 uncultured bacterium | reverse complement strand
AAATTACTCTTAATTCAAAATTACTTAATTTCTTAACAGAAAAGGAAATTATACTTCACTACTTCAATTACTACGATTACTATTCAGGTTCATTTTATCCAAGAGAGCATTACAATTCTGGATATATGATAATAAATCAAGAAAAATTTTATTTTGATAGAGGAAAAAGGCTTTTCCTTGCAAAAAAATTTGTTGAAGGAGCAGCAAAGAATTGTATAAAAATTTTAAAATATTATCACAGACGAGAAAAAAACATTGAAAAATATATTAATGAAATTGAAAAATTAATTTTAACTGGCCTGTCCCAAGATGAACTTGATAAACTTATGGCTTTTGAAGGGCAAATAAAGCAATCTTATTATTCAGCATTTAGTGAAATTATTAAAAATCCTGATTTCTCTTTTACAATTAGAACTCGACGGCCACCAAAAGATTATCTCAATGCTCTTATAAGTTTTTCAAATTCAATTATTTACACAATGGTATTAAGTGAAATATACCAGACTCATCTTGACCCGAGAATTGGCTACCTTCATACAACAAATTTTAGGAGGTTCACTTTAAATCTTGATGTTGCTGAAATTTTTAAACCTGTTATTGGAGATAGAACAATTCTCTCTGCAATTAATAAAGGAGTAATTGGCGCAAAAGATTTTGATAAAAGCTTAAATGGAATTATTTTAAATGAATCAGGGAAAAAGAAGTTTCTGCAACTTATAGAAGAAAAATTAAAACAAACAATAAAACATCATTCACTGAAAAAGCAGGTAAGCTATAGAAGACTTATAAGACTTGAACTGTACAAAATAGAAAAACATTTAATGGAAGAAAAAGAATACTCACCATTTGTAATGGATTGGTGATTAAAAAAACTCATGTTTGTTATTCTTTATTATGATGTAAATGAAAAGAGATGCAATAAAATGCTGAAAACATGCAGAAAATATCTGCAATGGGTGCAGAATTCTGTGTTTGAAGGAGAAATAACTGAAGCAAATTATGAGAAAATGATTTATGAATTAAGTAAAATAATAAAAAAAGATGAAGGAGATTCAATAATTGTTTATAAATTCAGACAAATGAAATATTATAAAAGAGAAGTTATTGGAATTGATAAGAAAAAAGATATAAACTTTATTTGAAATTTATTAATTTACAATAACGTAAAGATAGAATTTTAGACTGAAAATTAATAATTGAATTTATTTAAAGTTATTGATATATTATCAATATGAAACTAAAAAAACTTCCCATAGGGCAATCATCATTTGAAAATCTTATTGAAAGAAATTGTATCTATATAGATAAAACAGAAAAACTTTATAGATTAATTAGTGATGGTCAATTCTATTTTCTATCTCGCCCAAGAAGATTTGGTAAATCTCTTCTTGTATCAACGCTTAAAAATATTTTTATTGGCTATAGAGAATTATTTAAAGGCTTATGGATATACGATTCTGATTATGACTGGAAAAAACATCCAGTAATTATAATAGATTTTAATTCATTATCATTAAAAACTCCAGAATTATTAAAAGAAAGCCTGCAAATATTTCTTAATACAAAAGCTAAAGATTTTAATATAAAATTAGAAAACAATATATTGCCCTTAAAATTTAAAGAATTGATACTAAAAACAAGAGAAAAATTTAATGAGAATGTTGTTGTGATGATAGATGAGTATGATAAGCCAATAATAAGTCATTTAGGAAAAGGGGTAGAAAGTTTAGAGATAGCCAAGGAAAACAGAGAGATACTTAAAGAGTTTTATGGAGTTATAAAAGATATTGATGTAACAAATAGCATAAGGTTTGTGTTACTTACAGGAGTGAGCAAGTTTTCAAGAGCAGGAGTGTTTTCAGAGCTAAATAATCTCAATGATATTACTATGAACAGTAAATATGCAGATTTACTTGGAGTAACTCAACAAGAACTTAAATTTTGTTTTGATGATTATTTAAAAGAAACAGCAGAGGAATTTTCAATAACTAAAGAAGAATTGGTAAAAAAAATAATGAACTATTACAATGGATATAGGTTTTCAAAAAAAGATTTAAAGGTAATTAACCCATATTCCTTATTTTGCTTTTTTGATAATCAAGATTTTAAAAACTACTGGTTTGAAAGCGGCACACCGACATTTCTGGTGAATTTGTTAAAGGAAAGAGATTTTTATCTGCCAAGAGCAGAGGAGTTAATAGTGGAAGAAAGCATATTTTCAACTTATGAGCTTGAGAATTTAAATCCAGCAGCACTACTGTTTCAAACAGGATATTTAACAATAAGAGACTATGATATTGAAACTAATGAATATGTGTTAAGTTATCCAAAC
>CAZIZE010000018.1:0-26601 GCA_964543655.1 uncultured bacterium | reverse complement strand
CTTTTAAGTCTAATTTACCATCAGGAGTAGAAAGATAGAGTTCTAAATTAAACAATTGCTCTCCCACTTTTATACAAGGTACAAATAGTGTATTAGTAAAAAAATTAAAATTTGAACAATTTTCAGAAGAGCCTGAATTTAACTTAGCATAATTATATATTTGAAATGTTATTTGTGATTTAGTTGCTTCTATTAACTTCATTGATACAGAATAAAATTCATTTCCAATATTTATACAATTCAAGGAAAATGACTGACTATTATAATCGTAAACAGAGCAGTTTGTGGGTAACTCATTATTTTCTTCTGTCTGCTGAGATGTAGAAGATTGACAATTATCTATTTTAAAAATTTTAAAACCACTATTCTGATTTTTATCTAACCAGATAGCCCATAACGCTATATAAAGTTCATTATCTTTTGAAAAAGGAACTATACCCCATATATTTGAATCTTTATCCTCCCACTCTGCAATTTTACTATTAGATTTCATGTCATAAATCATAAATCCCATTTCATCTTTAACACAAATTGCATAATCTCCATAAATTGCTGGTTGTCTCGAACAACTATTCATAGGAATTGAATTTACAAGATTTCTCTGTGATAAGTTATATATTTTTAGAGTACCTTTTAAATAATCATTTTTATCAGTTGACCACAAATACACATTAGTACTGTCAATATAAACTATTTTAGAATTAGACGATGTATCTAAAATTTCAAAATTTGTAAAAGTAGGTAATGATGATGCTAACTTAAATACCTTATGGAATGATTTTGACTCATTGTAATCATTGCAAGATAATCCCAAATATCCATTGCCAGCATAAGATATTTTTGCTACCTCTTTATCACTATTACATGCTTTAAATGAACTTAAAAATGAAAGAGTGTTAGCTGTTAATTGATAGATATCAATTGAATCATCAGAATTACCATTCATGTAAACATAATTTCCATAAGAAAACACTTCACTTTCTACATTATTAGATTTCAAATTAACATAGGCAGAAGAGTTGGAAGCTATATTAATCAAATTAGCAGGGTTTGTACCAACAGCAATAATATAATCGCTACCTAAAAAATCAAAAAGATGGTCACCTGCTGAATATGAATATGCATCTTTATATTGAAAATTCAATGTACTTAATAACATAGGTGACATTGGATTATTTAAATCAACCATTTCAATTTTAAATGAGTTTGAACTATAACCTGGCTCATACAGCCATAATTTACTATCTTTAAATGTAGCATAGTAAATAGCACCTGAAGATTTAAATGTCGCAACATCCTTTACTGTGCAATTTTCTGCAAATAATCCCTGAATAAACAGTAATAAAAAAAAGACTCCTAAACATACTTTTCTAATTTTTTTCATACTTTAATCTCCTTTTAAATTTTTTTGATATGAGAAATGATAATTTGCTTGTCAAATTTTTTGGTTAATTAGAGTAGTGAATCGAATTCGAAGAAAGGGAGGCAAGTATAGAAATTGTCTCTCGAATTAACACGTTATGACTACAATACCTTAATCATATCTTTAAGCTTAACTTATTATTAACATATTTATTTTAAATTTTCCACTATTTTTTTTATTAAAAATTTTTACCATACCATGGACCACCACAACCAATATTTTCAGCACCATGATAATGGCAGACAAAACAGTTTCCAGGACCTGCATGATTATTTGTGTGGCAGCTGTAACAGAAATATGATTCACAAAAATTTTCCTGAGCTGGACCACATCCTCCAACAACATTGTTATTTATCTCTTTTCTGAGAAGGTAAGATGATGGTCTTGTTGAGTAAAGTTTGCTACCATGCGGTTCATGACAATCAAGACATGATAAAAGATAATTGCTATTTACAGGTGAATTTGAATATGGTGCTATAATAGTACCTGAACATCGCTGAGGTCCTCCACCAATATCAAATAATCTTGGAGCTGCTCCATGCATATCACCTGTTGGACCCCAATTAATTGCAGTTAAATAACCGGATGGAGTATTGGGATTCATTGATGCAGATTGAGTAGTGGGGACCTGGTATTGATGGCAATCAAGACAAAATGTATTATAATCAGGCATTTCTGAGCCATCATTAGAAGTAACACCACCTGGCTCATAAAGAGTTGTTGAACCGTAGTAGTAAGGTGCTCTATAATTTGAATATTTGCTCATTCTCTCTGTGGCATCATCTCCCCAGAGATTATCATGGTCAGTTGGCCTTGAAATAGCTGTATATGATGCATCTTTTGGATTAGCTTTGTTCCTCTTTGCAAGGTGTGGATTATGACAAGCTGTACAGGGATTTGAATCAGCCTTGAAAAAATTGAATTTATCCTTTGCAAATCTCTGGATATCATAAAGATTATGATAAGAGCCAGGATATGTTGAGCTATTGGAATCAAGATTAAATGCACCTAAAATATCAGAAACAAAATTAGTTGTATAGCCACCAAAAGTGTTGCTATACTGATAGTTTGTAATACCACCTTCACTTTGTTGAGAACCAGATGAAACATGGCAGTAAAAACAGAAATTGTCTGATTGAGTATATGGCCCGGTCTGCTTATTACTGTTAAAATTATCAGCAAAAAGACAAAATTTAGAAGGAGTTCCAGAGCTTGGTGCTGGCTCGCTACCTGAAATTGAAGTATGCTGTTCATGACAGTGGGCACAATTTCCCCTTGAATAACCATAACCTGAAACACTGCTTCTATTCACTCCATATATTGTATTTCCATGAGCTGAGTTTTTATATGCACCAGAATAAAGATAGGAGCATACAGTTAATATTAAGCATATAAAAAAAATTATCTTTTTAATTTTTTGCTGAATGACATGCATTACAGCCATTTTTTACTCCTCCTGAAGGCCAAGAAAAATAATCCCATCTTAAATTAAATTTATATGGGGAACCATGTGCTCTATGGCAAGAAATACATAAAACAATAGCATCTCCTGATGATTGAAGTACAGTAGATTCAACACTTCCCTGATCATTACCTACTGGTACATCTGGAAAATATTCATGTAAATTTGAAACAGAAGAAAATTCTGATGCATTTGGATAATTTCCATACTCCTTTGAAGATACATTATTTAAGTCATAATCAGTTGGATGCCTCAACCATGGCGAACCTGTGCCTATATTTGATGAGTGAAAATCTCCATGGCACTCTGCACATAAATAATTTATTGAAGCTTTATCTGGAAAAACATCTGCTACTCTATCAACTGCATAATAACCATTGTGATCTGATGAACTTGTTGTGAATTCCCAGTCACTATCCTCGCTTCCTTTAATTCCATACAAGAACCTAAAACTTTTTCCTACTGTTGAGCCATCTATTACAGAATCATCTGCATGATGTGCCCCATATATTGCAGAGACCTGGTCAATACCCAATCCTGACAAATGCTTACCATGGCACCCATATGCTCCTGCACATCTTAGCTGTTTATCCCAAGAACCATTATTTCCAAGTATGTTTCCATCTTTGTCTGTATAAGCAGAATCAAAACCTATTGGTGTTAAAGATGATTCAGGTGAGGATATCCCATAAACATTATGACCCTTTTTATCATCATTTTCTCCACTATCAGCAACCCAATAAAAATTTCCTCCAGCAAGAGTATTTTTAGCACCATCAAAATTATAAGTTGGAGAATTACTATAAAGAATATAGGGAACAGTTGGTGAAGTAGCAGGTGGTGAAACAGATGAATGGCAACCAATACAACCATTTGTCAAAAGTGCCCTGCTTGGACCACCAGAGAAAACAACCTGGTTGTTTTGTGAATTATGCATTGTATGGCAGTCTGAGCATCGTTTATTTGTAACCCTACCATAAAGTAAATTTGCAAACAAAATAATAATCAAAATAATAAAAAGTTTACAATTTAAACACATCAATTCTTCCATTACCCTCATCTACTATAAAAATTCTATTATTTTTTATTAAAATTTGCCATGGATAATATAACTCTCCTGGTCTCTCTCCTTCTGTTAACATAGATGATACATACTTACCTGATGAATTGAAAATCAAAACTTTTTTCAAATACCTATCAATAATATACACATTAGAATCTTTATCAATATCAAATGAAACAGGTTGAACCAATTTAGGCTCAATTTTAATAATTGACTCTTTATTAGTAACCATATTAAAGCAGAATATTCTTCCTGTTAAATTTTCCATTCCACAAATTTTATCATCTTTTACTTTTACATCATAAAAACCTTTCCAGCTTTTATTAACTGGAAATAATTTTTTTATAATTTGGAAATTCTTATTAATTAAATCGATTTTACCAGAAAATCTGTCTACAACTACTATATTGTCTTTATAAATTGATATTCTATCAGGAAAAATATTAAGATTTTTTTTAATAATCTTTTTTTCTCTAAGATTTATATATCCTATGCTATTAGTTGCACGTTCTATATACCATATATTACCATTTGAATCTTTTATCATTCCAGCTGGTGTTTTTAATTCACCACCTGCATTAAACTGCTTTAATGGTTTTAATTTTTCAGAATAAGATATAAATCTCCCATTCTGAGAATCAGTAACGTAAATAATAGAATTTGCTGAAACAAAAACAGAAAGAGGATTTTTCAAATGAATTCCAGATGGCCCAGTTTCTATTGAGCCAATCAACTTCCATTCTGAAGCATTAGCCAATGAAATAAGTAATGTGAAAAAAAGTATTAATAATTTTTGTGACATTCTAAACATAGCTCACCTTCCCCGCTTAATCTAAGATTGTATTTAAAATTTGTTCCCATTGGGTCATGACATGTTACACAAGATAATGTTTGCCCATTTCTTGGGTCCTTAATTTTCTTCCCAATGGGGTGTGTAAATTTTGTGTGTGTTTCATGGCATTTTGCACAAGATTTTGTGGGACCACCTTTTAACATTGCAATATTATTCTCACCATGACCTTCATGGCAATTGGTGCATTTGTCCCAATCAGGATGAATGTAGAGAGATGAAATTTTCTGTTTATATGTTTCAAAATGGCATTTCTGACACAATCTTGATGGAGCATCTTTCAAAAGTGCTTCGCTATCTCCAACATGAGGATTATGACAAATTAAACATGGATTTTTATCAATTCCACCAAGAAGATGGTTATGTATTCTATCAAAACTTTTCATAACATTTTTGTGGCATCCAATGCATAGTTGCTTGCTATTTATATTTTTTTTATGACACGTATCACATTTTTTCTGGGCAAATGGTTTGTGAGAAACTTTTCTTAACAATGCTTTATTATTGCTCCCATGTGGATTGTGGCACGTAAGACAATTATTGGTAACAAAGTTTTCCCTATGTTTTCTTTTTAATGTGTTACTAATTTTATGGCAATTTAAACAGATTTTTGAGCCACTCTTTTTAATAAACCTCATATCATCAGCATAGTGATCTGTATGACACGATAGGCATTTTCCCTTTTTAAAAGGACTATGCTGAAATTTAAACTTTGTTTTTAAGGTTTTATGGCATGTAACACATAATTTTTTTGGAGGATTTTTTAATAATGATTTAAAATTAGATGAATGTGACTCATGGCATCTGATACACGCATTTTTTTTAAAAGGTGGATGAATAAATTTTGCTTTTAAAGCTTTTTTAAATAAATTTGCATGGCATTTTTTACATAATTTATCAACAGACATATTCAACAAATTATCAAATTTTGATGCATGAGCCCTGTGGCATAAAATACATTCCTTTTTTTTAACAGGTGAATGAGTATATGCTCCTTTGAAAATATCCTTTTTTTGATGGCATTTAAGGCATTTATCCCCTGAAAAAGAATATAGGTTTGTCCCTGCTAATAGAAAAATTACTAAAAATATTTTAAATTTTATTCTCATTATCTCCCTCCATGACAGCTTTTGCAATTACCCTTTTTAAAAGGTGCATGTTCTATTGGATACACAAGATTATTTTCCAGTGCACCATGAGGGTCATGACAATCAACACAAGAAGCACCAGATGGCTTTATATAATCATGCTTAGCAGTTAAAGCAGAGGTTACTTCATGACATTGCAAACAAATTTTATCTTTTGGTGTATTTAAAAAATTCGAATTATCAGCAAAATGAGGTGAATGGCATTTTATACAAGAATCTTTTTCTGTAACAGGTTTATGAGTTTTTCCATCTTTCCATGATTTGCTAATATCCAAGTGGCATTGCACACAAAGTTCCTTTACTTTAAATTTTAGATAAAATTTGTTATTTTCTCCATGAGAATCATGACAGGTATTACAGTTGCCTTTTTCCACAGGAGCATGTACATATTTAGTTGAATTCATCATTCTTTGAAAATTATTATGACATTTAAAACATATCTTATCAAGAGAATCTTTTATTTGAAAAGCATAATTTGAAGCATGTGGTGAATGGCAAATCTTACATTCACCTCTTTTAAAAGGTTTATGAACAAAATTTTTAGATTTTTTCTTAATAAACTCATTATGACATGAAGAGCAATTGTTTTTCTTTTTAAGAAACTGTTTATTATCTGCCCAGTGAGGCTCATGACATCCTGAGCAATTTCCATTTTTAAAAGGAGTATGGATACTGTAAAGAATCTCCTCTTTTTTTGTCTCTTTATGGCATTTAAAACATAATTTTTTTTGAGGAGCTTTTAATAACTTTTTATATTTAGATTCATGAGGTTTATGACATAATAAACAATTTTTTTCTTTAAAATTAAGATGTTGAAAAGCACCTCGCTTTATTTTAGAGTGACATTTCAAACATAGAGTATTTACACTATTTTTCAATAAATTTTTAAAATTTGAACCATGTCCAGAATGGCACTGAATACACTTTCCATTTTTTATTGGAGCATGAATGGTTTTAAATTTTATTTTTTTAATCTCTTTTCCATACTGATGACATTTCAAACATAAAGTAGTCTCTTTTTGAATTAAATGAGCTTTAAATGAACTTGCATGAGGTGCATGACATTGTAAACATTTACCTTTATTGTATGGTGAATGGTACATCTGAAAATTATTTTTTTTATGACAATTATTACATAATGATTTAACAGGTTTAATAAGAGTAAGGTCTTTTTTGTGACATTTATTACACTCACCTTTCTCCATTGGTATATGAATATATTTTCTAATTAATTTTTTATTGTTAGCAGTATGAGGATTGTGGCATTCAGAGCATCTCCTTTTCACGTTAAAATCAAAATGAGATTTTTCAAGATTTTTATGGCATTTTAAACATATTTTATTGGAAGATTCCTTCACAAGGCCACTAAAATTCGATGCATGTCCATTATGACACGACAGGCAACCATTTTTCAAAGCTTCATGTTTAATTTTACCAGACATAATATTTTTATGGCAGGATATACATAGAGTATCTGGTTTTTCTTTTAAAAGAAATTTTGCAGGTGCCGAGTGAGGATTGTGACATTTGTTGCATTTTCCACTTTTAAATGGTTTATGTATAACCTGTTTGTTAAAAGCCTTTACAATATCCTGATGACATATTAAACAAAGCTTAGGCTCATCCATTTTCAAATATGTGCCACCAATTAATCCATGAGTCCTATGACAGGCTTTGCAACGATTTTTCTCAACAGGAGAATGGATAAATTTGCCATTTTTTCTAACTTTTGCATAATAATCTTTGTGGCAATCAAGGCAATTTTTCTTTGCTTTAACAGTGGTTGGTTTAACCTCCTGGGTAGTGGGCGCACATCTCCAAAAGCTCAACAATGCAACACAAAAAAATAGTAAAAATATTGTTCTTTTATTCATTGATGCCCCCAAGTTCTTTTTTAATTTTTGCCCATTCCTTTTCATTAATTTTTATTTTTGATCTATTTTTTAATTTTTCTAAATATTCATCTTCTAATTTCTTAAATTTTTCTTTAAATATAATATTTTTTATACTTTTTTTTACTTTTTCAAATTCATGAAGTTTCTTTTTCTCTTTTTTAATTAATTTAACAATAAAGAACCAATCTTTATATTTTATAATAGGTGAAATTTCACCATCCTTCATAATCTTTACTCTATCTCTAAGCTCTTTTACAAGATTATCCATTCTCCTTGTTTCAGGCTTTGCACCATGAAACTGGACTTCTCTTGCTATTTCATAAAAACTTTCACCATTTTTTATCCTTTTGTAAGCATTTTTTATAAGCTTTTCATCATGTGTTTGAATAACAGAAATTTCAACCAAATCTGGTGTGGTAAAATCTTTTTTATGCTCATTGTAGTATTTCTTTATTTCTGCATCTGTAATCTTCACTTTTGGCAAAATTATCTTATTTTCAAACTCTTTAATTAACCTATTTCTTTTGTAAAACCAGAAAATATCTTTCATAACACTTTTTTCATAATGCCTATTCAAAGCTTCCATTGTTGTCAATGTCTGGCTAATAATACTCTGAACAAGAAATTTTTTTATCTCCTTCAATCTTTTCCCATCTAATTTTTTTCTCAGGCCACGTGTATTTATATCCTTTTCAAGATCATGCTTAAACTTTTCTCCTGTTAATTTTTTATCTCCAATCTCAATGACAACTTTCTTGCTAATTTCTGATGAAATGTTATCAAATGGTTTAATTTTATTAATATAATTCCATTTAACAGTTACTGGATACTTTTTCTTAAGTCTTTCAATTAAATCTTTTGTTAAAATATTATCCATATATTTTCTGTAACTATAAGCAACTTCTTTGTGAATTTTCTGAAAATCTTTTTTACTCCCAGCAAATTTGTCTGTTACAACAATAAGATAGTAAATTTTTTTATATTTAATTGGTCCATATATTTTATTCTCTTCTGCATTAAATACAATTTTTTTAAAAACCTCAGGGATATTTATTGGTCTTTTCCATCCAAGATTTCTTGCTTTTCCTTTTGTTTTTAATCTTTCAAAAATCTTGTTAAAATCCTCCTTAGATTTAATTTCTGATTTCCATTTTGCACATTCGCTTACATTATCACTCATTAAAATTTTTATTCCATAAAAAGGTGAAAATTTTTTATTATAATATTCCATTAATGTGTCAGGATTAATCTTTATCTTTTTTTCAACCTCATCATATCTTAGCTGTAACAATGACCTTACCTGAAGAAATATATTTAATTTATGTTTATAATTGGGCTCTTCATCAAGATTCATAAACTTAGCTTCATTAGATAATAAAATCCAATTAATAAACTTTTCAGGTGTCTTAGGAAAAGGTGTGTTTTTATCTTTCCAAAATTTCCACCAGATTTTAAATTGAACAGGTGAGTACTTAACACTGTTAATTTCCACAAGATAACTTGCTTTTGCAAAACTGGTTATACAGCAAACCAAGATTAAACTTAAAATAATTTTCTTCAAATTATCCTCCTTCCCTTTCCCATGATTTCACAATATCATCTATCATTTTTAAAGATAATTCACCAATTGAGTAAACTTTTCCAAAGTGAAATATCTTTCTGTAATCATCTCCTCTTTTTACATAATAAGTTGTCCAGAGAAGCTTTCCATTATTAATATCTCTTGCCCATAGTATAAGAGTAATTTTTACATCACCATTAATATTTCCTGCATCGAGGACATCTCCGCCTATAAGTATATCAGCTTTTGTAATACTTTTTAAAATAGATAGCTGATTATAATTTGGAATATCTCCTGGATACAACATATTTTTCTGCATAAAATTTCTAACTTCACCTTCTTCAATTGGCTCAAATCTTTCTGATTTAATAAGGTCAGAAAGTAAAATTCTATAAATAATTCTCCCTGCTGCAATATTTTTTGAATTATTTTTTAATGGAAGTAAAACAACTTTCTCCTTATTTTTAATATTTTGAAACATAAAAACCTTTGGAGATTTTGATGCACATGCCATAAAAATTAGTATAAAAAAATTTAAAAAAATTATTTTTTTAAAATTCATTTATCCATTTTTTCTCAATCTTTTTCTCTTTTTCAATTTTTCTAAACTCAATCCTTCTTTTTTTAATACTCAATTTATTTCCAAGAATATCTCTAACTATCAGATTATAATAAACTTTTTTAATATTGAAATGATTAGGCAATTCAATTTCATTAATAAACCCATTTTCAGATATTTTAGAAGCAATTAAGCTGCCATTTTCATCAAAAATTTCAATTCTGCAAAAACTTATTGGCACTGGATGAGGCTTAAAATTAAATTTTATATAAATTTTTTCCTTTTCTACAACACCTGTAACCTCAGGTGGATTAATCATTTTTATTAAATATATATCCAAACTATCCTGAGCAACATTTTTAGCTTTATCCCATATAGTTACACTTAATTTGTATTTTCCATTTGGCAGCATAGCACCTCTTGAATTTAAACCTTTCCAAATAAAGTAATTGGGAATGTTTCCATAATTTTCAATTTTTGTAAGGGTTTGATTATCTTCAACACTAAAAACTTCAAATAACCACTTTGAAATATTTTTATCACCTTTTATTACAGGAATAATTTTAATAAATTTGCTAAAAAATATTTTCTTATTTAAAACTGTCCCAAATTTATAATTTAGAAAAAACCTGGGTCTTTTATTATCAACTGTAAAAGAGCCCAGAAAAAATTTTTTTGAAAAATAAAATGGCTTGCCCCACTTACATGTTAGAACAACTGGGTATCTATTATCTTTTTCAGGTGCTTTGATTTTTATATTAAATGAATTTTTAAACAGAGTAACTGGTAATTTTCTATTATTAACTGTTAAAAACATTTTGTCTGGAATCCTTCCTGAAAACCTCAAAACAGCTCTACAATTTAAATAATGATTTTTTTTTAAAAATTTTGGCTCTATAGTAACTGACTCTATATCCATATCAGGTCGTGAAAAAGATTTTGTCAAAACTGTTTCTGGAATCTTAAATAATATCTTATCAATTGTTTCACTAACAAGCTGATTCCATTTTTTTCTTTTTAAATCAAGAATTGAAATCTGCTCTGATTTTGATATAGTAGCAACCTTGCCCCAAACTAATCTGTAATCAGGCAATATCAACATTCTCACAGCTAAGCAAAACTCAAGATTTTCCCTGCTTTTTTCAATAATAGTACCTAATAATATCAATTTTGCATTAAAAACTTTTGAAATTTCTTGTGCAGAAATCCTATCAATCCATCCTGTTACTGGATTTTTTCTCTTTTCAAGATAGTTCATTATTTCAACTGGGTACACAACTTCAAAACCTCTATCAACAAGTTTATTTGCAAAAGTTGTTGAGATTTGCAAATCAAGTCCATTTAAATCTTTTGACAAATCTTCAAAAGGCATTACTACTATTGCTGCAAAAATATTATTAATCCATAAGATAAACAAAATTATAAAAATTTTTCTCATTTATTTTAAAGTTGACAGAAGTTTTTCAACCAATTCAAAGGTTAATTGATTAATATCTTTTGCTTTTATTCCAAATAATCTCTCACCAAGACTATATCCTGTTTCTGTCCCACTTGTTTGCCATAAAATAATACCACTTTTACCATCTATTAATCGTAGCGTTAATGTAACAACTGGGTAGGTATACATTCCATCTCTTTTATCTCCATATGCATCAACAGAGCCTATAATCAAACCATCCACTTTTAATCTTTTTGCTATTCTTTTAAGAAGTTCCTTATCAAATCCTGATTCAGCGGATTCCTGACCAACTTCATCCATTAAAACAGCATTAACCATACTTTTTCCAACAGTATCAAAAATCTTCATTGCAAGAATTTCTGTAGTAACAATATCTCTGACTATTTCACCAGCATTTTCATGTTTTGTGTGATTTTCAAAAGTTAAAACAGCAACTTTTTTTATGTAAGAAATATCAACATTCTCTCTAATGAAAGTTTTTTTTACATAATTCCTTTTTCCCACACATGAGGAGAAAAGAAAAATTGAAATTATTAAAATGTAAAACTTATACTTGCATAAGTATCCCATTGATAATCTCCTTCCTGAAATTGTTGATTAAATGATAATTTCAAAGAAAAATTTCTATTTATTTTCCATGACAAAAAATTTGAAAAGTTACTATTTTTAGTTTTGCCATTTGTCCCTGAATATGTAAAATTGTACTGAATTTTTTTAGTAAAAGCAACCCAGAATGAAAGATTATGGTTAAAATCTTTATTTCCAGATTCTGGCAAAGAAACATTTTCTCCAATATTAATAAACATCATTTCAGAAATTCTCCATGCAATATTTAAACTTATTGTTTGATTAACAGAAGCAGTTGGTTTTAAATTTTTTGTAAGAGAATAATTTGTTGTTACTGTAATTGAAGGAGTGAATCTTGCAACTATTCCTAAATTTGTTGTGTAAACATCTGAAGTGGAGCTGTTTAAATAATTTTTTGTAACTGCAAAGCTATTATCCCATTTTGCTATTAAATCAGGATAAATTTTTGCATTTGTTGAAATTGTATAAGTATCAATTGCTGTGGTCTTCCTGTTTTCAGTATATGAAATAGATTTTGAATATGAAAAAACAGAGCTTAATGTGTTTAAAAAATTAAAGTTATTTGTAATAGAAAGATCAATATTTGATGTATCCTCAGCATGTTCATTATATTTTAAATTTTGAGAAACCATAAATGAAGGGCTGAATAATTTTGTTAAATTATATCTTGTTGTTAAAGAGTGTGAAATAGTGCTAACTCTATAACCAGGAGAAGGATTTGTTAGGGAAAAATTAAAGTTATAAAATGACTCTATTTTTTCTGTGAAATTGTATCCCATACTATAATTTGATGTGAAACTTCTTGAAAAAACTTTCATAACAGCATAATTCTTATCTGTTTTTTCCAATATATAACATTCCACCAAAGGTGTGGTTATTTCAACTTTCTGGTTGTTTGTGTCAACAACTTCAAATTTTAAAAATCCTTTTTTATCAAATCGCTCTGAAAATCTAAATGGTAGCGATACATAAGAATGTAAAAGCTCCCATGAGTCATCTTCCCCTGTTTCACTCCAATAAATGTTCCATTTTACAAAATATGGAACATCTTCTAAAAAAATGTTATCAGTATAAAAATAAATTAAATCTAATCCTTGTTCTGGTACAGAAATAATGATATTATTATCCTTTTTTATAAAATTATCCGGCTCTTTTAGGTTAAAATCCCAGGTTGCATTAACATTAACTGGAAATCTTGCATATCCAGGCTCAAAAACTGTGCTCTTTGTTTTATTTTTTTTATAATTAAAGTTTGATGAAAAAGTTGCAAAAAATTTTCTTTTTCTATAGGATATTGAAGAAAGTGACGCAATAAAAGTATTAGATTTATTCACTACCTTTCCTTTATTCACCCTGTTTGAAGATATATCTTTTTTTAAATCATATGTTAGGTTTAAATACTTAAAAAAACTTCTCTTAACTGTAATACCATAATTTGTAGTAGTAAAATTTATTTTATGAGGAGCCCCATTATCTCTTGAATTTGATTTGGTGTATGTAATTTTTGTGTCTAAAATTTTTTTATAAAAAGATGATAAACTAATATTGATTAAGTTGGTTGATAAATCATTTCTTTTTGTATCACGTGTCTCAGTCATTGTCCCAGACATATTTAAATTAAAAATATCATTTGAAAGGTTAAAATTTGCAGTAGGAGTGATTATTTCAGTTCTGTGAGTTGAACTTTTAGTTTTTGTATACCTTAGAGAACTTGATAATGAAATTCTTTTAGTAGGTTGAAAAATTTTAAAGAAAGAGAAATTTTCTTTAAAACTCTCTGATTTTTCAGAACTTTTTCTAATATCATAACCACCTCTGAAGTTTAAAGCCATAATACAATTATGAGACAGAATAAAACAGATTGTAAAAAAACAAATTAAATTTCTCATATTTTCTCACGCATGCAACAAATGTTCCATCAGGGTATAAAGTTATCAGAACAATCTCTATTCTCTTACTTAAATGTGAACTCCCAAACCTCAAACAATTTTCTACTTGAAATAACATCTATAATATTATTAAATTGTTGTTATTAAAGTATCTTTTAACGTTGAACAATGAACGTTGAACGTTGAAGTGTAACCTTGTCTTATAACTCCTCTATTTTCATAATCCATTTTGATTTATACTAAAATTAATTGAGAAATATATCAACCATTACTGTGAAGTAATGAATTAGTGAAAAATTTAATTTAGGCATGGTTATTGCAATATTTTAATTAAGATAATTTATTCACAAAATCTTAAAATAGAAAGGAGGATAAAATGAGAAAAATAATATTACTTTTAATTGCATTAGGGTTAATTGTAGGGGTTTCTCCAAATCTGCATGCAAAAGCAACTGGCCCATGTTCTGACTGCCATACAATGCACAATTCTCAAGGTGGAAGTGCTGTTGTAAGTGGTGGTCCATACAGTGCTCTTACCAAAGGAAACTGTGTAGGGTGCCATACTGGAACTAACAATGGTAGTAATAAAATTCCTTATGTACTTGATACTTCAGCTCCAACTTACAATTTTGATGGTACAAAAAATACTCTTGCTGGTGGTAATTTTTACTGGGTAAAAAATGGTGCTGATGCTGATGGTCACAATGTTGTGGGAATAGCAAGTGCTGATGCAACAATTGGCCAAACCCCTCCTGGTTTTAATTCAACAGATTATACAGCAAATGGTGCTGTGGGGACAAGTTGGAGCTCAAATCAGCTAACATGTGCAGGTACTTATGGATGCCACGGCGATCACAATAAAACAGACAATTATGCAGCAATCTCCGGTGCGCACCATACTGATGATACTACTATTGATGGTAGCACAGTTGGTAAAAGTTTTAGATTTCTCCTTGGTATCAAAGGTACAGAAGATGCTGATTGGGAATACACAGCAAGCTCTTCTGACCACAATGGTTACTATGCAAGTGATTATCAAACATCAGGAACAATAGATTCTGCATCTATAAATTATCTCTGTGCTGAATGTCATGGAAATTTTCATAAACATTCCTCTGTTGATGATTCAACAAGTGGTTCTCCATGGCTCAGACACCCAACAGATTTTGATATGAACAATGTAAAAACTAAAGAGTATGGAAGCTATCCAAATGCTACTCTTTTCAATAGTGTATCAAGTAATGGTGATTATTTTCCAGATGTACCAGTTGGAACAAGTGATGGCTCTGTGAAATCTACTGTTTTATCAGCTTCTGGTGATGCAATTGTGCTCTGTATATCTTGTCATAGAGCACACGGTTCTAATCAAGCTGACCTGTTGAGATGGGATTATTCTCAATGTACAGCAGGAAGTGCTAATGGTAACTGTGGTTGTTTTGCATGTCATACAAGTAAATAATTGAAATTTCTGCAATAAGAAAATCTCAAAAAAGGAGGAGATTTTCTCCTCCTTTTTTCTTAAAATCATCATAAAAGGATTAGCCATGAAAAGAGTTGTGCTGGTAATAATACTTTCAATACTTTTCTGCAGCACTTCTTTTACAAAGGTTACAGGACCATGCTCTGATTGTCATACAATGCACAATTCTCAAAATAACAGTGTAATAATAGCTAATTCACAAGAATATCTATTAAAAAAAAGCTGTGTGTCATGCCATACTGGCACAAATTTTATTGGAGAAAAAACTCCATATGTGCTTGATACTTCTGCTCCTTCTTATGGAGTAAATACTCTTGCTGGTGGCAATTTTTACTGGGTTTTAAATGATAGTAAAAAAGGCCATAATTGCCTATCAATTCCTGGGATGAATGAAGATGAAAACCTTGATAAAGCTCCAGGCTGGCATGGCTCTGGTGATCCTGTAAATTGTAATGTTTGCCACGGTTCCCATACAGGTGGTGGGCTCTATCCTCAGGGAGCACATGGAGATTGCAATTCTTGCCATTCAAAGATTTCTTCATGTAAAAGCTGTCATAAGCCAGCTCACCATGCTGATGACTCTCAACCTTTTGTTAGTGAAAATAATGGGTGGTATAGATTTCTAATTTCTCCAAATCATCCAGACCCAAAAACTGGTGTCAAAGGGATTGAAGATAATGATTGGGAATTAACAAAAAGTAGCTCTGACCATAATGAATACATGGGAAGTGCAAGTGCTGATGGTGAGGCTGATAATTCAATTAGCCATTTCTGTGCTGGATGTCATGGTTATTTTCATGGCAAAAAACAATCAGTAAATAACAATGGAGCCTCTCCCTGGTTAAGACACCCAACAAATGTTGCTATTCCCAACAGTGGCGAGTACAGGCTTTATAATACACAAGATGGAACAACAACTGGTCAGTTTAGTAATATTGCACCTGTGGCAAGGGATCCTTCCATAATTACAGGCTTGACATCTTCATCTTCAAGTGTTACCTTAGGTAAAGACCAGGTTATGTGTTTATCATGCCATAGAGCACATGGGTCACCATATGATGACATGATGAGGTGGGATTACTCCCAGTGTCAGGCTGGTTCTAAAAATTCTCAGTGCGGTTGCTTTATTTGCCATACAACAAAAGATGATTAAAATTTTTTTTACAATCTTTTTCTCATTCTCCCTTTTTTTCCAGGTTTTTGCCCAAAATTATAGTGTAAAGTTTGTTAAAATCATAGATAAAGATGATATTGGAAAAAAGCTTGCAATGCCTACATATATTAAATTTAATCCTTTTTCTGAAAGAGTTTTACTGATTGATGGACCAAAGGGAAGGATAATTTTATTTAATAAAAATTTTTTCCCATTTTTCTCTGTTGGAGTAGGTAGAGGAGTTGAAAAACCTGTGGCAATAGGTTTTTATAATGATAATATCTACGTTTGTGAACAGAAAGCAATAAGTGGATATTCAAAAATTGCTGTATTCTCTCCTGCCTGGAAAAAAATAAGAGAATTTAATTTAAAGGGATTTGAGGGTGATAATGATTTCTCTCCAAAAGATATGGCAATTAATAAAAAGGGATGGATTTTTGTTGTTGGAGCAGGAATAAATAAAATTTTAATTTTTAATAATATTGGTAATTTTATAAAATCAATTCAGATAAAAGATTCTTTTTCAAAAGAAGGTGAATTAGTTGATGTAACATTTTCAGCAATAACTATTGATAAATATCAAAAAATATTTGCTTTAAGTGAAAAATTAGGAAAACTTTATGTTTTTTCTGAATATGGGACTTTGCTTTATAAAGCAGCTCAAAAAGGGGGAACTCAATCTAAATTGAGTAGACCAAGAGGAGTTGCTGTGGATAATAAAAGGCAATTAATATTTATTGTTGATTATATGAGACAGATTGTTCAAGTTCTAAATTATAAAAATGGGAAATTTCTATTTGAATTTGGTAATTATGGAACATTTCCAGGATATTTTAATTATCCCACAAGTATAACAGTTGATAACAGTGGTTATATCTATATTGCAGATATGTTTAATTCTCGTGTGCAGGTTTTTAAAATTTATAAAAAATCTCAATAATTTACATGGCATTTTCTGCAAATCTCAAAGTTATTTAAAGTTCCAATTAATAAAAATTTGTATTTGCTACCATGAGGATTGTGGCAGCTTGCGCAACTAAATTTCTCTTTTCTGTTTAAAGGATTCCTTCCACCTTTTACTGGATGCCTTTCTACTGGATGATTTCTTTTAATAAACTTGAATTTGGGATGACAATGTTTGCAAAGTTTATTAATATTGTTAAAAAGTTGATATTTATAATTGGAAGCGTGGGGATTATGGCATGCTTTACATCCTCGCTCATCTATTATTGGATGTGTGTTTCTATTACCACATTTGTCTAAAATAGCTTTAATTTTTTTGTGGCATTTCAGGCAAACATCTATTTTAGGATTACCTATTAATTGAAATTTAAATGGAGAGCTATGCGCATCATGGCAATTTGTACAATCTTTTTTCACTGGTTTATGAATATATCTTTTGTTAAATTTTATTTTTGCATCTTTATGACAATTAAAACATAATTTTCCTCCATTCTTGGAGTCTCTAAGCAGAAAATTATAATTTGACGAATGAATTTTATGACATGACAAACATAATCCAGCACCTACAGGACCATGAACATATTTGGAGTCAATGATTTTATATTTGTTATGACACTCAAAACATAAATTTCCCTCAAGTATTGTTTTTTTTAATAATTTCTTATTGTTAGAACAATGAGGGTCGTGGCATTTGTAACACAATCCTCCTCCAACTGGCCCATGAACATATTTTGCACCAATTATTCTATTTTTATCATGGCATTTAAAGCACAAAATTTTTGCTTTATTATTCTCTTTTAAAAGAAATTCTTTATTACTTGCATGAGGGTCATGACAGTCTATACATTTGCCAACACCTACGGGACCATGCACATATTTTTTGCCAGTAAATTTCTTTTTATTGTGGCATTTAAAACAAAAATTTTGCATGGACTTAGCTTTTAGTTGATATTTAAGATTTGACTCATGTGGGTCGTGGCAGTTAGTACATTTCCCCTCTTTAACAGGTGCATGAACAAATTTTCTGGTAAATTCTTTCTTTTTCTCTCTATGGCAGAAATAGCATAATTTTGAATCTTTTAAATTTAATAATTTTTTATATTTTGAATCATGAGGCTTATGGCAATATAAACAGTGCTTCATACCTACAGGTCCATGAACATATTTATCCTTGGTTATTCCTTCATGGCAAATTCCTGTGGTACAATTGGCTTTTGTGGGAATTATTTTATTATAATTTTTTTTTGGATGACACAATGAGCATTTTTTCAAATTAATAAATTTGTGTGAATATGTTAAAGCAAAAAGGTTAGTTAGAGTAAAAAAGGTGAAAAAAAGAATAATAGAAAAAATTTTCAGCAAAGGAGAAGAATCTCCCCTCCTTTGCCAGTCCTTATATATGAAATAAGGGTAGAGAGATTGTAATTTTTTAAGCAATTTTTGTGCCATGCCTTGCATCCTTTAAAAGTTATAAATTTCACACAGTACATCAGTGAGACAAAATGATGCTTTTATGAGACAATATCAAACAATCTATGAGACACTGTGAGACACTATTCATTTTTAGAAATTATCTTATACTTATCCATTAGTCTATACAATGTGGCTCTACCAATATTTAACAGTTGCGCTGCCTTTGTTTTATTGCCATTTACTTTTTTTAATGCCTCTGATATATCTTCAGCTGAAATTGTTTTTTCTCTTGCTCCTTTATCAATACTTAGATCATCAGGCATTATTACCCCTGTATCCTTTGCTATTACAACAGCTGATCTAATTATATTTTCAAGTTCTCTAACATTACCAGGGTATGAGTAATTTAATAAAATCTTCTCTGCTTCTTTAGATAGGAAAAAGTTTTTCATTGATTCTTTTGGAGTGTATTTTCTTAAAAAATGGTATGCAAGTGGTAAAATATCTTCCTTCCTATTTCTTAAAGGTGGAATCTTTATTTCAGCAACTTTTAATCTATAAAAGAGATCTGCTCTAAATTTGCCATCTGCAACAAGCTGTTTCAAATCAGCATTTGTAGCAAAGATAAATCTGATATCAAGATTAATATCTTTTTTACCACCTAATCTTCTTATTTTACACTCCTGCAAGACTCTCAATAGCTTAACCTGCAAATCTATATTTAATTCACCAATTTCATCAAGAAATAAACTTCCCTTATTTGCCTGCTCAAAATATCCTGGCTTACTGTTGGTTGCACCTGTAAAAGCACCCTTTTCATAACCAAACAGCTCAGATTCAAGCAAGGTTGGCGGAATTGCAGAGCAATTAACAGCAACAAAAGGGAAATTTTTCCTTGTACTGTATAGATGGATATTTTTGGCAATAACTTCTTTCCCTGTACCACTTTCACCAGTTATTAATACAGGAACATCTGTAACAGCAACTCTTGCCATCTGTTTTAATGTTTCAAGAAAGACAGGTGACCTTGCAATAAAACCTGATTCATCATCTTCATAATGTTTTTCTGTTGAGCTTTGAATGGATAATCTATTTTCAAGTTTTTTTAGAATATTTTTTAAAGTAGAAATTTTAAATGGTTTGCTCAGATACTCAAAAGCACCTTTCTGTATTGACTTTACTGCAATATCTCCAGTGCCATAAGCTGTGATTAAAATAAAGTAGATATCCTTCTTTAATTCTTTAATCTTATCAAGTACATCAAAACCATCAATATCATCCATAATTAAATCGCATACTACAACATCATACTCATTTTCGCTGATTTTCTCAAGTGCCTGTACACCATTAACAGCAACTTCCACATTGTAAATTTTTTCAAGTGAAAGTTTTAAAATATCCCTTGAGTTTTTATCATCATCAACAATAAGTATCTTTAGCATTATCTCCTCTCATAAGGAACTTTTATACCAAAAGTTGTCCAGCCATTCTTAGATTCACAATAAATTTCTCCATGCAGAGCCTCTATTAAGTCTTTACACACAGAAAGTCCCAATCCAGTGCCTTTTCCTGTTTTCTTGGTTGTAAAAAATGGGTCAAAAAGTTTATTTTTAACCTCCTCAGAAAAACCTCTTCCATTATCTATAATTTCAATATGAATATATTTATCCTTCTGATAGCTTCTTATTTTTATAATCCCCTCTTTTTCTCCTATGCTATCAACTGAATTTTTAACAAAATTATACAAAATCTGCTCTATGAAATCTTTGTCTGAATAAACAGTGAAATCCTCAATTTCCATTATTATCTTTATATTATCCGGAACAATAAAGGAAAAATTGTTAATTAATGTTGACAAAAACTCTTTTATAAAGAAAAAATTATACTCAGGTACAGGATTTTTAGCAAGATAGAGATAATTTTTTATAATATTGTTTATTTTATGAATCTGTCTGTTAACTGCAATTATTCTATCTTTAACAAAGCTATCATCAACAATATCTCCAATAAGCTCAACATTTCCCTGAATAACATGCAGAGGTGTACCAAGTTCATGAGACATCTTTGCTGAAAAATGCCCTAAACATGATAATCTCTGATACTGCTGAATCTCTTCCTGTAACCTCTGCTCTCTTTTCTCTATCTTTGTAATTACAAAGTAAACAATAATTATATAGAATAAAAAACCAAAAAATGAAATTGCAAGCACTATTATCCTCAGAAAATCTATCTGCTTTAAAAGGTTTGAAGGGTTTTTGCATACCTGAATAATGCCATTCAATTTTCCCTGAAATATAAATGGATAAAAAAAGGCTTGAACACTTCTGTTGCCACTTCTACTTTTAATTGCAAAAAATTTTCCATAATATTTACCTTTACTTGCTTCTTTTATAGAATCTGAAAATATGCATTTTAATTTTTTCACACGTTTATCAAGGGTAAATAAAATATCACCATTAGGTGAGTAAATTGTAATATTTATTATATCAGGAAGTTTTTTTATTTCATTAACAAGTGGTGAAAAATCTATATTTTTATTCCACTCTTTTTTATATACAAAAAACCTCAAATGCTCCTTTATAGAAGTTTCTATCCACTGTTTGAACAAATTTTTTTCTCTTTCTATAAAGACTTTTTTAAAATTATTCAAAATAATCACATTAATAAACAACAAAATTATTAGAAGGATAACTACTGAAATTATAAAAAATCTTTTGGCAAGTGGAAGCTCATTAATTTTATTAATTATTTTACATTCCATTATTTTTTATGGCACCTTTTACATAAAAATTTTTTCTTTGAGATTTTACCATTAAATAGAAATTTTGTTTCCCCATAATGTGGATTATGACATTTTGTACAAAAAATATCAACATGACCTTTAATTTTTTTCTTAAGTACATGAAATCCACTTTTTTTATGCTCATGACATTTGCTACAAAGTTTATTCACATTATCAGCTAAAAAATATTTTTCTTTTGCAATATGAGGTAAATGGCATATTGTACAATATCCTGCAACAGATGGTGCATGAGCAAATTTTGCATTATACATTGCATCAGAAAACTCCTGATGACATTTTAAACATTGAGCAGAAAGTGGTTGCTTTATAGCAAAATAATTATTTTTGTCATGACATATAAAGCATTGCCATGTTGCAACAG
This sequence comes from uncultured bacterium, assembly GCA_964543655.1. GTDB lineage: Bacteria > DYJV01 > DYJV01 > DYJV01 > DYJV01 > CAZBLP01. The sequence continues at coordinate 4,531 of CAZIZE010000018.1, read as the reverse complement.
GACCATGCACAAATTTCCCACGATTTTTATCACTATGACAGGTATTGCACTCTTTAATATTATTGAAATTATGGCAGATTTTACAAAAGACCCTATTGTCATCCATGTGAAATAAACTCGTTTTTAAACACGACAATTGTTGCTCTGCATATTTCTGGTATTTAATTAAAATAGTTTTATCAAGCTCGCTATTAATTACTTTAATTATATTCTCGCCTTTATCTAAAGTTAAATCCACTTTGAAAATGTAAAATGTCCCATCATTAGTCTTTTTCTTAATAAGAGAAGCTCTGCTAATATTAATTGGTCTATCATTTATTATAACAACAATATCCTCTCTTCTGTCAAGCTTTCCAACAATATGTAATTTCTGTTTTGATACTACAATATCATTTTTTGGGAATAATATCTCACCACATTTTGCATTTATGTAAAAATTAAATACCAATATTAAGATAATTAAAAACTTTTTCAAAATATTCAACAGCATTCTTATAATCACCCTTTAGTTTATAAATTTTTCCAAAATAAAAATATAGTAATTTTTTGTCAGGATAAATCTTTTCAATTGATTTTAAGAAATCTAATGCTTTATTATAATTCCCCTTTTTGTAACATATTATTCCCCTATAAAATTTTACATGAGGATTATATTTGTTTAAGGTTTTCAAAACACTCTCTGCGTCATTATATTTTTTTAGTTTTATCAAAACTTTAACATAACCTAATTTTTCAAGAGATGAAATCTCTTTTAAGTTAAGTTTCCCTTTTATTTCAGTTAATTTTTTCTCTGCATCATTAATCTGGTTTTCTTTAATTAAAGTAAGAATATAATTTAGGTCAGGTAACACACTTTTCCTATAATTTGGAGCCTCTCTTTCTAATTTATTTATGTCTTCCTTACTTATTTTCCCTTCAAGAAAATCAATATATCTTTCAATTTTAGTAATATATTGACCTTCATAACCAACAGCATGAATTATTTTATTGTTCTTATCAAGAAATATTGTAACAGGTAGAGTGAAAATTCCCCAGTTTTTTATATCTGAAACATTTTGGGCAAAATAAACTGTGTCAGGAACTTTTTTTAAAATTTTCATTTGCTGCTCAATTGAAGCACCTTTAGTCTCAATACTTATACAGAGAATTTTTCTATCCCTGCAAACTTTTATAAATTTTTTAGCACTTTTTTTACTTAACCTTTTATCATGTCTCCATAAAAATAATAATTTTCTTTTTTTATAATTTTTGAACTTTTCACCTTTTAAATTAACTGCATTGAAATTTTGTAGATTTATTTTATCACCAATTTTTAACTTTTGTAATGGAAAAGCGTAAATACTTTCTATAAATAAAAATATTAAACCTAAACATATAAACCTTTTCACCTTTACCTCCTTTTTACGGATTTTTAATAAACTTTCTTCTATCATAAGTTTTTGGCTTATGACAGCCTACTACACATGTTCCACCAAACTTAGTTTTTGTAAAGTGTATAGGAAGTATCCATCCACCTGAGCCAAAAGGTACTCCTTTTCTAATCTGATCAGGTTGATTCGATGCATGAACCTCGTGGCATGCTTTACAACTTCTACCTTTTCCTGGTATTAACACGTGTAGGTAGTGGAGATTTACATTGCCATTTCTAAAATTGGTACCCATAAAATTTGGATCAGATATTTTCTTTTCATCATGGCATTCAAAGCATAGGTCATACATCCCTTTTGAATAATTGTTGTAAAATTTTTTAGGAAAGTATTTTTCAAGAATAAAAGGATTATTTGAACCATGTACTTCATGGCATGCTGCACATCCATCACTCTTTACTGGACCATGAATATATTTGCAGGTTTTTATCCTTTTTGCAATCTTTTTATGGCATTTAAAACAAATATTCTTTTCTGAAGCTCTTAACAGATTATCAAATTTAGTAGCATGAGGATTGTGGCATCTCCCACACTTACCTTTAAAAACAGGTCTATGAGGATATTTTGAATTTTTTATTTCTTTTACAATCTTTTGATGTTTTTTAATTTTTGAATGGCATTTTAAACAGAGTGCTTCTTCACTTTTTGCTTTTAACTGCATTTTTACATCAGAATTATGTGCATCATGACATTTGGTACACCCTCGTATAAATGGCATATGTTTAACTGGATATTTCTGCCAAGCTTTTTTATCACTGTGACAGGTATAACAAATTTTATCTGGGCTTGCTTTTAATTGAAATTTATAGTTTGAAGCATGTGGTGTATGGCAGGCTGTACACTCTCCAGCACTTACTGGGCCATGTAAAAATTTTTTTACTGTTTTATTATTTTCATGACATTGGAAACAAGTATCTGCTTCCCTTTTTGATTGAATAAAAAATCTATTAGGTCCACCATGAGGGTTGTGACATCCAGTACAATCACCATCTGCCACTGGCTCATGAATATATTTCCCTTTCCATTTGTTGTCATGACACATAATGCATATACTTTTATCACCAGTTGGAGATTTAAAATCAACAAAACTTTTAGGTCTATTTATATGTTTTTTAATTTGAGCCTTACTTGCCTGGTGACAGATATCACATTGCATTGCTCCAACAGGTCCATGCAGGTACTTGTACTTTTTAATCTTTGAATGACAGGTTGATGTGACACAAGATTGAGATGCATACAGGATTGTTGTAAAAAAAATACACATTACCACAATAACAAATTTCAAAGAAATTCTGTTACACATAAAAACCTCCTTTAAATTTAATAATATACAACATAATGCAAGAGAAATGCCATAGTGAAATATTTCTTTTTTTGGTATGTTAATTGCATTTAATATTTTATGCTGGAAAACAAAAATATTTTAATTATAGAAGATGACAAAGATTCAAGAGAGCTTTTAAAAATATACCTTACAAAATGGAATTATAATGTTTTTGAAGCCTCAAAGCCTTTTGCAGCATTAGAATTAATCAAAACTCACTCTATACAGATGGCATTAATTGATTGGGTTCTTGATGAAACATCAGGAATTGAAATCTGCAATTTAATTAGAAATAAATTTAGAGATAATTATGTTTACATTATAATTATCACTGGCCAGAAAACGAGAAGGGACGTTGTTGAGGCACTGTCTCAAGGTGCAGATGATTACCTTATGAAACCTTTTAACTTTGAAGAATTAAAAGTCAGAATTAAGGCTGGTGAAAGAATTTTAACGTATCAGAACAATTTAAAAGACTGCTATGACAAACTTTATGAAGCCTCAATTAAAGATCCTCTTACTGGCACTTTTAACAGACAAACCATTCTTGAACGGCTTAATTCTGAATTTGAAAGAGCAAAAAGATTAAATGATGATCTTTCTGTTATTATGAGTGACATTGATTTTTTTAAAAGAGTAAATGATTCTTATGGACATCTTGTTGGCGACAGTGTGTTGAAACATATTGGTAAAATTTTAAAAAAAAGTATACGAAAGTATGATACTGTTGGCAGGTATGGAGGAGAAGAATTTTTAATAATTCTCCCACACACCAGTATAAAAGTTGCCAAAAATATTGCAGAGAGGGTTAGGCAGAGTTTAAAAAATGAGGTTTTCATCATTAAAAATTTTTCTATTCCAATTACAATGAGCTTTGGAATATCCCATATTAGTAGAGCATCTAACTCATCCCTCCTTTTACAGCAGGCAGACCAGATGCTATATGAAGCAAAAAGAAGAGGAAGGAATAAGGTTGTTGCAATTGATGAAATTAAAGATTACACTATTATAATATGAGACAGAAACATATTAATGTCAATACGCTCCAAATATCTCTTACTCGCAGGTTTTTTTAAAAATTTTAAACAGTAAAAAATAATATCTGGATAATGCTGATTTAAGAGCAATTCTCTATAAATAGTAATTGATTCCTCTCTTTTTTTATAAATATCTAAGAAAATACCCTTTAAAAGTAATGTAGTAAATAATCTGTAACCTTTAAGGCTATCTCCTTTAATTAATTCATCAATGCATTTTAATGCAAGTTGCAACCTCCCTTTTTTAGCAAGAATTACAGCTTTAAATAGAGGAGCTGGCATTTGGTCAATATTTTCAATTGATTTTAAAAATTTACTTTTATTACAGGAGACTAAATAATTATCATACGCATCAACTATATTTTTAATGTTATCCCTATTAAAGGTGGAGCTGTTTAATGTTGAAATTTTATCTCTCTCCTTAACATTACCTGCAAATAATTCTGATAAGACAAAACATCTATACTCTCCAATTGAAGCTGGAACTTTGTTGTCTGCAACTAATAATTCATCATCTTTAGGATTAAAAATAGCAGATGATATTGTAAAATTATTTGCAATGAAATCTTGTCCTGTCCTGTCTGACAAAATATCCACAATGGTTGTTTCATTTTCTAAAAGCTCATCTATTCTTTTTATACGGTTGTTATTATTTTCAATCCATAAGTATGAAAAAAGATATTCACTTTTTTTAAGTTCTGTAATGAATTTATTTACATAACCAAATGTCTCTCCATCCACTT
>CAZIZE010000017.1:0-11135 GCA_964543655.1 uncultured bacterium | reverse complement strand
GAATAGAAAGGGAATTGCGATGCCTTTTTTATGAAAATAGGAAATTGTTTTTTTTATAACACTCGAACAGACAAAAAAGTTACAGGTGGTATAAAACCTGCATATACCAAAAAAGTTTTCGGGTATTTCTCTTAATAACTGCTTTTGTGATAATAAGGATACTTGTTAAAAAATTAAGACCTTTGCACAATAAACAATAAAAAAATTTTTATAAAAATAAGTGGTTATAATGGACTCTTTTCCTTCGGGCTGCTCAGAGTCAAAATGATTTTTTCTGGTTCATTCTTAATGAGTGCAGTAACTGAAAGGTTTGTAACCTATTAATATTAATAAAAATTTCATCAGTAGTTGAAAACACTGTGCAAAGTTATTATAGAGGAAAAATGATTTTATCAGTAAAAAATATAAAAAAAACTTATAACAAACAGATTGTTTTAAACAACATATCATTTGATATTCCCAAAAATTCAGTTACAGGTATAATTGGCCCAAATGGTGCCGGGAAATCAACCCTACTGAAGATTATTACAGGCTTTGAAAATCCAGATAATGGTGAGATATGGTTTGGAAATAGAAAGCTACGCTCATTTAATGAGAAAATATCTATTTTCTCATACATGCCGGAGCATATTAATATTTATCCAGAGTATTATGTTGAAGAATTTTTAATTTTTTTAAAAAACACAACAAATTATGAAAATACAGATTTAATTCACAGTCTTGGACTAAATTTTGTAAAAAATAAAAAGGTCAAAAACCTATCAAAAGGTTTTAAACAGAGATTAAAACTTTACTTTGCACTTGCCAGCAGGAAAAAAATTGTTGTTCTTGATGAACCATTTGATGGCTTTGATCCTTTACAGGTTATTGAAATTCTTAAAATCATTAAATATGAAAATGAAAAGGAGAGAACATTTTTAATATCAATACATCAGTTAAACGATGCAGAAAAAATCTGTAATTTTTTTGTTCTCTTAAACCAGGGTAACACTGTTATTTACGGTGATAAAGAATTTCTCAGTAAAAAATGCAATGTGAAAAATGCAACTCTTGAGGAAATTTTTATTAAACTTTTAAAAAAAGAATGAAAAAATTTTATTATTTAATCAAAAAAGAGATTAGAGATCTATTTTTTAGCAGAGCATCCTTTATTTTTCTTATAATTTACAGCTTTATATTGGGATACGGTTTTTATTCAGCTGTTGATATTTATAGCAAAGCAAGTGTTGCAGCTATTAACAATCCACTTTATTCATCTGGTTTTGAGCCTTCACAGGGAATTTTTGTGCCTGCATTGGGAAGTCTTTTTTTAATATTTTCACTCTTTTTCCCATTTCTAATTATTCCTCTGATTATCTTTGAAAAAGAGCAAAATACAATAACCTTACTACTCCAAATTCCATTTTCCTTTAATGAAATTGTTATTTCAAAATTAATCGCTTCTATTCTTTTTCTTTTTTTACTTCTCCTAATGATATTACCTGCAATTGTTATCTGGTACTATTTGGGAGGCCATATCCCTTCAAATGAGATTATCTTGCTTTTTTTAGGATATTTTTTATACGGTTTATTTGTTGTTACAGTTTCCCTTTTTTCAGGTTCTCTTTTCAAAACAATAGGAAGTGCATCTATCTTTGCAATATTTATCATAATGATTTCATGGTTAATTGATTTTGGCAAGGAGATGAATGTTGCTCCTTTTGCTATATTTCTTTCAAATTACACAGTTACCAAAATGCTCAGTTATTTTGAAAAAGGGATTTTTTCTCTATCTGCTATAATCTATTTTCTTACAATTTGTCTCTTTTTTATTTTATTGACTCTCTCCCTGATTCAAATTAAGTTAAATTTTAAACTCTTATCAACAGCTGTTGTTATTATTTTTTTAGGAGCATTCTCTATTTTTGAAACAAGTTTTAATTTTGATATTACAGAGAGCCATAGAAATTCTTTCTCTAATGCAATTGTAGCTAATCTAAGGAAAGTGCCATTAATTGAAATAGATATATATTTAAGGAAAAACGATTCAAGGTATAAAGATTATGAAAACTCTTTTTTGCAAAAGTTACTTCTTGTAAAAAGAGATGTAAAAGTGGTTTTTATGAAAGATAAAGAGCTTGAGGAAAATTATGGAAAATTTGTTTACAAAATTAACGGTAGAAAAGCTTTTACATATTCTAACAGCGAAGAAGAGATTTTTCCTATTATTTTCAAGCTTGCTAACATTAAAACTTCCAAACCTTCCAATATTTCCAATTTCCCGGGATATCCCCTTGTTGTCCCGAAAAGTAGAGAATTAATAATAAACTACACATATTATATTTTAATTCCAATAATTTTTACATTAATATATCTTTTCAAAAGGAGAATGAGAAAATGGTAAAAAAAATAATCTATATTACGATTTTATTTTTAATTTCATCACAATTGACAGCCAAACAGATTATAAAATTAGATTTTAACAATGAGATTTTCGGTGCTCCTTCAAAAAGTTTTAGTGCATTTGTTGGGAAATGGCACATTGACAGAGATGGTAACAACTTAGTGTATGCTGTAGATGGAAGAAAATGGGAGAGAGGTCTCTTGGCTGAAGGAATAGCACAAAAAGCAAAAGCACTTTATGGTAAAAGATATGCTCTTTTTCTTGACAATCTTGAAGCTTATAGATATTTTCCACTTACCATATATAAAGGGATAAAAAATTTTCAAAATGGCACTATAGAGGTTTCATTCAAATCAATTAGTGGAAGAATAGATAGAGCAGCTGGAATTGCTTTTAATATCAAGCCAAATGGTGATTATCTTGTTATAAGAGCAAATCCTCTTGAGCAAAATCTTGTGCTTTTTAAAATGGAAAAAGGACATCGTTCATCAGTTCAATGGATTAGAGGTGTTCACCATAAATCAAGAAAATGGTATATTTTAAAAGTTGTAATAAAAAATAACAGAATAAAAGGTTTTTTGAACAATAGAAAATACATTGATTATAAATATCGAAAAAATATTTCCGGGAAAATCGGTCTCTGGTCAAAAGCTGATTCTTATGTATTTTTTGACAATTTTACTGTAATACCTGAAAATTAGTAAAATTTTTTAAAACATCATTATACAGCAAGGTATCGAGACTGGATTTCAGAATCTGATTTTAAATCTGAAATTGCTCCCTGATATTTAATAGTACCTTTATCTATAATGTAACCTCTATCAGAAACATCCATTGCAAAAAATGCATTCTGCTCTGATAGCAGCACAGGTAGCTGTTTTTTTAACTTAATTATTATATCACCTAACTTTTCAACTATTACAGGTGCCAATCCTTCACACGGCTCATCAAGTAATAAAATCTTAGGATTTGTTGCAAGCGCCCTTGCAATTGCCACTATCTGCTGCTCTCCACCACTCATTGCACCACCTTTTTTATGTCTTAAATCTTTCAATAATGGTATTTCCTCATATATTTTCTCAATCTCCCACTGATTATTTCCTCTGTTAATAAAAGCAACCTCAAGATTTTCATGTACAGTTAACTCAGGAAAAATTCTCCTATCCTCTGGCACAAACCCCAATCCCATTCTAACATTTACAAAAACTGGATTTTTCTCTATATTTTTATTATTAAAAACAATACTCCCCTTTTTAGGATGTAAATATCCCATAATACTTCTTAAAGTAGTGGTTTTACCAGCACCATTTCGTCCAAGGAGACACACAATTTCATTTTCATTAACCTCCAAAGAAACACCTTGCAATATATAGCTTTCTTTAATATATACGTGTATATCATTTACTGTTAGCATCAAGGCTGCCTCCAAGGTAAGCTTCTTTAACTGCTTGATTATTCCTAATCTCATCAGGTGTGCCTTCAGATAGTAAACTTCCCTGATGCAAAACATATATATATGATGCTAAGGCAAAAACCACACTCATATCATGCTCTGTTATAAAAAAAGTTGTATTAAATTTTAATGCTAACTCTTTAATCATCCTTATCATTTTCTCAGTTTCCTCTGGATTCATTCCAGCAGTAGGTTCATCAAGAAGTATCATTTCAGGCTCACGTGAAAGGACAATTCCAATCTCTATTAATCTTTTATCACCATAAGATAGTTCTGATGCTTTTCTATCCTTATATTCTAATAATCCTATTTTCTCTAAAATATTCTCTGCTCTTTTATAAAGCTCTCTATCCCTTTTTAATGCACTAAAAATGGAGAAAGTTTTTTTATTATGTAATATTAATGGGATTAATATATTTTCAATAACTGATAGGTCTGGAAAAATATTTGTCACCTGAAATGAACGAACAAGACCAAGATTAACTATTTTATAAGCTGGTAATTTTGTAATATTAAAATTTTTAAAAAAAATTTCTCCTTCTGTTGCCTGATATTTACCTGAAATAACATTATAGAAGGTGGTTTTTCCAGCTCCATTAGGTCCAATCAGAGCTGTAATAACACCCTGTTCCACTTCAAGATTGATACCTTTTAAAACCTGAAATTTACCAAATTTATGTCCAAGATTTTTTACTTTTAAAATCATTTTACCCTACATTTTTAATGGAAGCCATAAAACTATTTCTGGAAACAGAATGAAAAATATTATTACAAGTATCTCAACAAATACAAATGGCAAAGCACCTAAAATTATATCTTTTAATGCAACATTATCAGGGGCAATGCTTTTAATTACATAAAGATTTAAGCCAACAGGCGGGGTTATAACAGCCATTTCAATGGTTATCATCAAAATAACACCAAACCAGAGTTTATCGTAACCAATAACTTCAATTACTGGTAAAAGAATAGGTGTGGCTATTAATATAACAGAAGCACCATCAAGAAACATTCCTAAAAATATTAGAAGAATTATTATTGATGTTAAAACTGCCCATTTTGCCATATGAGCATCTGCAACAAGGCTTGCAAGCTGCTGAGGAACCTGTAATCTTGTTAAAATGTATCCAAAAAGCATTGCATTTATAAAAATAAAGAGTATCATTCCTGTAGTTTTCATTGTTGATAATAGTATATCTAAAAAAACTTTCCAGTTAAGGCTTTTATAGACAAAAATAGCAAGAAAAAAAGCACCAGCAGCACCAATAGCAGCTGATTCTGTGGGGGTTGCAATACCAAAGTAGATACTTCCAAGTACAAGTATAATTAAAAACAGTGCAGCCCAGCATCTGAAGAGAGATTCAAACCTCATTTTCCATGTTATTTTTTCATCTGGTATAGGTGCTTTTTCCGGATTGGTAATTGCCACTACAAATATGTAAATCATCATGCATATTGCAAGAATTATTCCTGGTAAAATACCTGCAATAAACAATCTTCCCACTGATTCATCAGCAACTGCACCATAAAGAATAAAACCAATGCTTGGAGGAATTAGCAAAGCAAGAGCTCCTGATGCAGCAACAGAGCCAGTAGCAAGTGATTTATCATAACCCCTTCTAAGCATTTCTGGAACTGCAAATGCGCCAATAGTAGCAGCACCAGCAACGCTAACTCCACACATTGCTCCAAAAACTGTACTTGCTACTACAGTACCCATAGCAAGGCCACCAGGAATTCTATTGGTCCATCTACTTGCCATTTTGTAAAGATCAGTGCCTATACCTGTGTGAAAAAGTATTTCCCCCATAAGAATGAATAAAGGTATAGCAACCAATACAAAATTATCCATTTTCTCATAATATATCTCAGGAATAACAGTAAGTCCTTCAAAGCCTTTTGTTAAAAGTATAGCAACGACGCTGCTAATACCAAGCGATGCAAAAACAGGAACTCCATAAAGGAGCAATAAAAGCAAAAATCCAAGAATAATAATAGCAATTAAAATATCCATAAAACCATTCCTACTATTTTTTTATACATTTTATAATATTTCTAATTGTTTGTAAAAAGAAGAAAAAAGTTCCAAAAGGAATTGTCAAAAATACAACCCATAATGGAAAATTCAGCAAACTTGTGGATCGATAATCTTGGGTATAAGCAAGGTAAACAAAAGAAACTCCTTCATAAATAATCAAAAGTGAAAATAATGCTAATATAACATTAATTGTTAATTGATGAATATTTTTATATTTTTCAGGAATTTTTACAGTAAGCACCTGAACACTAACATGCTTTTCCTTTAACAGAATATACCCTGCTCCTAAAAATGAAAGTAGCACCATAAAATACCCACTAATCTCAAGTGCTATATGGCTCGGAGAACGTAACACATATCTTGCAAAAACCCCCCATAAAACCATTAAAAGAAGTAGAAAGGTTGCAAAACCTGTAATCAATCCCATTATTTCATTAATTTTATCAATAAATTTAATAAATTTCTCTTTCATTTTACTTCCACTTCTATAAATTTTATAAAGCAGAGGAAAACCTCTGCTTTATAATTAAATATGATTTTTCTCTATAAAATCAATGTATTTCTTCCCATCTGGTACCTGCTTTAACCACCATTCATACACAGGAGCAAGACGTTTTTTAAATTCATTGAAAGTTTTTTCATCAAGCTCATTTATAATCATTCCTTTTTCTTTAAAAAGTTTCAATGATTTTCTCTTTGTTTCTTTAACACCTTCAAAAGACCATTTTGCCCATTTATTTGCTGATGTAGCAAATAGCTTTCTTATATCAGAAGGAAGAGATTTAAACCTTCTATTGTTAAAACATAAAAGTATAGTATAATTTCCAACATTAGCAACAGTTAAATATTTAACAACTTCATAAAGTTTCCTGCCTGAATATGTAAGGTATGGTCTCAAACAACCATCTATAGTTTTTCTTTGAAATGCTGTGTATAATCTACTTGAAGACATAAATGTTGGTGATCCACCAAGCTCTTCAATTGCTTTAGCATGAGCTTTACTTGAAACAGCCCAGATTAATCCCTTTACATCATCAGGAGATTTTATAGCATGTCTAATATTACCAAATTGATACATTCCAGCAGGAGTTTCAGCAAGAACATTTATATTTTTTTGTAACCACTTCTGTTTTAAACCCTGATCCCATAAACCTTTTTGTATAATGTGCCATGCGTCATCTTCATTTTTTAATAAAAATGGTAAGGCACCAACATCAGAGCCCGGGATTGTACCAGATTGATAATTTGCATTGGGTATGGATATGTCAATTTCACCTCTCTGTAATGCTGGAAGTTCTGCTTTAGCTTTAAAAAGTTGTCCACTGTGAAAAAACTTAATTTTAACTTCACCATTTGACTCTTTTTCAACGTATTTACACCATTTTTGTGCAATTGGGGTCCAGAAATAACTTGTTGGAAACATAGTTGAAAAAGTAAGTTCTATTTTGGACTTAGCTGACAGAATATTAAATCCAAATTGAGAACCAATAACAGCAGCACCTGTTGTAATTGCTGTCTTTTTAATAAATTCTCTTCTACTAACATTTTTTTTACTCATGGTTGCCTCCTTTTTCCTTACTAAATACTTTTAAAAAAGTCCCCACAATGCCTTTTGGGAAAAAAATGACTATAGGGATTAAAAAAATGCCAAGAAATATCATCCAATTGTCAGTAAATTGCCTGATTATCTGCTCCAAAACATAAAATACAATAGAGCCAAATAATGGTCCCAAAAAAACTTCAGCTCCACCTAACACAGACATTATAACTGGCTTTGCTGAAAAACTCCAATGCATTGACTCTGGTGTTGCCATGCTGCTAAAAAAACAGAATATAATTCCAGCAATACCTGAAAATATTGCTGAAACAACAAAGGCAAATAATCTAATATTTCTAATATTAGCACCAGAGAAAATAAGCCTCTCCTTATTCTCCCTCATACCAGTTAGAATAAGCCCAAAATGGGAGTTAACAATTCTGTATAAAATGAAAGTTGAGATAGTTGTTATAATCAGGGTAAAATAATATATCACTGATGGGTTGAAAAAAGAAAACTTTTTACCTGCAATCTTTATTACTGGCATTGTCATCAATGGCAATCCATCACTTCCACCTGTAAGAGAAGTCCAGTTGTGAGCAATGGTAAATAGCATCATTCCAAATGCAAGTGTAATCATTGCAAAGTATATTTCATCATGCTTAACTGATAAAAAACCTATGATTAATGAAATTATCGCTGTAATAATTATCCCTGCTAAAATAATTATAGCAATTGAAGTAATATTATGCTGAATTAGTAAAGCTGCTGTATATGCACCTAATCCGAAAAATCCTGCATGCCCAAATGAGAGTAATCCAGAATAACCAAACAACAGGTTAAAGCTAATAGCAAATAAGCCCATAATAAGTATCTCACTTAAGATAAGCAACCAGTATTCAGAAAATATATAAGGTACTAAAAACAAAATTATTATGAGTAATCCAAATAGAACCTTTTTATTCATTTTTCCCCAAATAAACCAGTTGGTTTAAACAGCAAAATCAACGCAAGCAACATATATGGAAGAGCCATCTGAATTTCACCAATAAGCTCTGTTCCAAATGATTCAAGTAGTCCAAGCATAAGAGCACCTACAAAAGCTCCCGGAAAACTCCCTAAACCACCAACAACAACTACAATAAAACTTTCTATAATTATTTTCTCTCCCATAGAAGGTGCAACACTCTGAAATGGTGCCGCAAGTGCACCACCTACTCCTGCTAAATAGGTACCAAGAGCAAACACAGCAGTAAAAATAGCAGGAACATTTAAGCCAATACCTTCTGCCATCTCTCTATCCATAGCAGCAGCTCTAAAAATTTTACCATACTTTGTATAGTGGAAAAAAGCCCATAGCCCTATTCCAACAACTGGGCCCATAACTATTATAAAAACTCTGTAAACTGGATAAGTATTTGAGAAAACATGAAAAACTCCAGATAATATTTTAGGTGGATCAACTATATGATAACCAGCACCCCAGATTAACCTAACAGCATCATCTAAAATCAACAAAATAGCAAATGTCAGCAATAACTGGAAAGTAACATCTCTGTTATAAATTTTGTTTAAAAGAGTTTTTTCCACAATTATTCCAAGAATAGCAACTCCAATTGGGGCAAAAATAAGTCCCAACCAGAAATTTGGCACAATGTGCATTATCTCCATACATAGATATGCACCAATCATATAAAATGAGCCATGGGCAAAATTAAGTATGCCCATGACACCAAAAACAGTTGATAAACCTGCTGAGATTAAAAAAAGTAACATTCCCCAGCTCAATCCATTTAACAAATTCAAAACAAATGTTTCCAAAGTTTACCTTCCTATTTCAAATTGCATCCTGTAAGAGTAACTGGTCTTGTAACTTCTTTTCCTGGAAAAACTTTAATTGGGTCAAGTATTGCAAAAGGATATTTTTTAGTAAACTTTGTTTTACCCCAGGTAGCATCTGTAACTGCCTGGTGATCCTGTGGTCTAATATATATTTTTCCTACAGGTAATTCAATTGATAAACCTTCAAGTGCTTTAACAATTTTTTCTTTGTTAAGAGACTTAACCTTTTCTGCTGCTTTTTTATAAACATAAACTGCACTGTAGGCTCCATGGGCATTATATGAAGGATAATTATGGTATCTTTTATAATAATCTTTTACAAATTTTTTATTAACTTTAGAATTATTTGCCAAGAACCAATATCTTGTACCTACCCACAATCCTTCTGGCATTTTGTCTCCCAATGCTGATAATACTTCAATAGCAGCTCCAAGAGTAATTAACACCTGATATTTTCCATTAAAAAAACCCATATCTTTTGCTTGTCTAATAAAATTAACGAGATTTCCACCCCACAGAGAAATTAAAACACCATCAGGATGAGAATTCATAACTTTTGTAATGTAAGGGCTAAAATCTGTTGTTTTAAATGGTGGAAAAGCAACCTTATCTTTTGGGAAAAATTCAGCATCAGGTTTCAATTGTTTTAAATATTTTTGAAAATATTCCCAGGATTGAAAACCAAAAGCATAAGCTGGTCCAATTGTAGTCCATTTTTTAGCCTTCATTTTAGATGCAAGAATGGCTGCTGCTTTAACATTTTGTGACAAGTTCACAGATATTCTAAATGTGTATCTGTTACATTGTTTTCCAGTAACATCAGGAGTAGCAGCATGAGTAATGATAAGTGGTGTTTTTAGCTGCTCTATTGTTCCAACAACTGACTTTGCTACACCACTTGAATCCAGTCCTATTAAAATGTCCACCTTTTTCTGTAATACAAGCTTTCTAATAGCTCTTAATGCAACTGCTGGCTTTGCAGTGGAATCTTCAAAATAAGCTTTAACAGGGTGTCCGAGAATACCACCAGATTTATTGATTTCATCAATAGCCATTAGAGCACCTTTTTTTGCAAACTGGCCATATGTAGCAAATGGTCCTGACAGAATGTAGATAAAACCTATTTTTACTGGTCTTTTAGATGCATAAATGTTTACATTGATTAAACCAATAGTAAGCAAAGCACCTAAAAGGATTAACAAAATCTTCTTTTTCATAGCTCTCCCCCCTCTATAAAATTTTTAATAGTTTAAAACAGTGTTATTATATAGAGGAAAAGAAAGGAAAAATCAACTAAATTTTATTAAGAATGAGAAATATTATTGAAAAAGTAAAAAGGATGTGCCGAAGAGGGGACTTGAACCCCTACAGGAATACTCCCACAGGATCCTGAATCCTGCGCGTCTACCAGTTCCGCCACTTCGGCTAATACTTGATTTTCAAGGGATTGATAACCTATTTTACCTTTTTTGTCAACTGAGTAAATTTATCCTTATTCTCTTATTTTTAACCAAAAGATTTTTTGAACTAAATTCCTCAAAATAAGAACTTTTATGGTGAAAATAATTCTTTCACTCAATATTAATACAGTTTTCTACTTGAAATGACATTTGCAATATCTTTAACTTACTGTTATTAAAGTATTTTTCAACATTGAACTATGAACGTTAAACTGTAAACTTATATAAGTTGCACCTGAGAACAGGTGCAACTATACTTTAATTGGAATAGTAGTTTGCTCCTTTTAAGTCTAATTTACCATCAGGAGTAGAAAGATAGAGTTCTAAATTAAACAATTGCTCTCCCACTTTTATACAAGGTACAAATAGTGTATTAGTAAAAAAATTAAAATTTGAACAATTTTCAGAAGAGCCTGAATTTA
>CAZIZE010000016.1:0-16856 GCA_964543655.1 uncultured bacterium | reverse complement strand
ACAAGAACCAAAGAGCAAATTTAAAATTAAAGAGAAAACTATTTTTGAAAATATTTATAAAAATGAAAAGGAAAATATTTTAAAAGAAATAGAAAATATCGATATTTTAAACACCACACCACTTCAAGCTTTAAAATTCCTATCTAATATCCAGAATAAATTAAAAAGATTAAATAATTAGCTTAATTTTAAAACAGCTCTACATTCCTTTTGAAAATTTTTTTATAATATTGCAATTTTGCTTTTTTTATTTTATAGTTTCATTATGAGAAATTTTGATATAATTGTAGTTGGTGGTGGGCATGCAGGAATAGAGGCAACATATGTTGCTGCAAAGCTTGGATTGTCAGTTCTGCTTTTTAATATTAATCTTGATACAATAGGTCAAATGTCCTGCAATCCTGCAATTGGCGGGCTCGCCAAAGGCCATCTTGTAAAAGAGATAGATGCATTAGGTGGTCTAATGCCTGTAATAACTGACCAGACAGGTATTCAATTTAGAACATTAAACACATCAAAAGGCCCAGCTGTTAGAGGCACACGGGTTCAATGTGATAAGCAGGAGTATCGGTTAAAAATCAAGCATTTTATAGAGCATGTTTCAAATATACATATTTTGCAATCAATGGTGGAAAAGCTAATAGTGGAAGATGGTGAAATCAAAGGAGTGATTGATGAAGTTGGCACAGAATTTTTTGCAAGAAAAGTTATTCTTACTACAGGCACTTTTTTAAATGGATTAATCCACATTGGCAGAAGAAAAATTCCTGCTGGTAGAGCTGGTGAATTTGCCTCAATTTCATTACCTGCTCATTTAAAAGAGCTTGGTTTTAAAATGGGTAGGATGAAAACTGGTACTCCTCCACGATTAAAAAAGAGCAGTATAGATTTCTCTGTTATGGAAGAGCAGAAAGGCGATGAATTTGTTATCCCTTTTTCATGCAAGACTGATATGGAAAAATTTCATCCAGAGCAGTTAAGCTGTTTTATTACTTATACAAATGAAAAGATACACTCTTTTATGCGTAACAATATAAAACTATCACCTCTTTACAGTGGCGATATAGTTGGTAAAAGTGCAAGATATTGTCCCTCTCTTGAAGATAAGATAATGAAATTTCCAGAAAAGGATAGACATCAAATTACCCTTGAACCAGAAGGAAAAGAAACAGAAGAAATCTATGCAAAAGGCCTTGGCAACAGTTTCCCATATGAGTATCAGGAAAAAATTCTAAGACAGGTTAAAGGTTTAGAAAATGCAGAAATTTTAAGACCAGCTTATGCAATAGAATATGACTATATAGAGCCAACACAGTTACATTATACACTTGAAACAAAGTTAATAAAAGGTCTTTATCTTGCAGGTCAGATAAATGGAACCTCTGGTTATGAAGAAGCAGCAGCTCAGGGTTTGTGGGCAGGACTCAACGCTTCTCTCTCTCTTTTAGAAAAGGAGCCTTTTATTCCTGACAGATCACAATGCTATATGGCTGTGCTTGTTGATGATTTAATAACTAAGGGCACAAAAGAACCATATCGAATGTTTACATCAAGAGCAGAATATAGATTACTTCTTAGAGAGGACAATGCTGACCTGAGATTAACAGAGATTGGTTATAACATTGGGATAGTTGATAAAGAGCAATATGAAAAAATGATTTACAAAAAGGAAAAAACAGAGGAATTAATAGAAAAATTAAAAACCACGAAAATTTATGTTTCAAATTCTACTAATGAATATTTGAAAAAACTAAAAACTTATTTAAAAGAATCTGTTACAGCATTTGCTCTTTTAAAAAGACCAGAAATCAGAATAGAGGATATTTTTAACCTGACAAATATAAAGCAGTACAATTACCATATTAATAAACAGGCTGAGGTTCAGGTAAAATATGAAGGATATATTAAAAGGCAGCTTGAGAGTATTAAAAGATTTAAAGAACTTGAAAATAAGAAAATTCCACCTGATTTTGATTATAATTTAATTCCTGGAATATCAAATGAGATAAAGGAGAAACTTACCAGTATAAAACCTCTCACTCTCGGGCAGGCTTCAAGAATTTCAGGTGTTACACCAGCTGCAATATCAGTAATATCAATTTATTTAAAAAAATGGAGAGAAGTTAAAAAGAGAAATAATAAATAATGTTAAAACAGTTAATTTTAAGCTCATTTATTATTGACCTAATATTTGGTGACCCACCTCTTATATTCAAACATCCTGTTGTGATAATAGGCAAAACTATTTCATTTTTTGAAAGATTTTTCTATGGATTTTATAATAAAAAATTAGCAGGAGCAATTTTTACAATTTTTATAATATTAATAACTACCTGTGCAGTAAAAATTCTTTTATCTATATTTTCACTATTTGATAGTAGTATAAATTTTCTTCTAAGTGCAATTCTTGGAAGCTTTGCTATTTCAATGAGAAGCCTCCATATGGAGACGTTAAAAGTATACAGTGCCCTGAAAAATAATAATATAGTAAAAGCTAAGTCAGAATTAGCAATGCTTGTTAGTAGAGATGCAAATGAGCTTGAAAGAGAAGATATTATTAGAAGCATTGTTGAAACAATTTCAGAAAATATAACAGATGGCATCATTGCACCATGTTTTTATTTTGCCATTGGTGGCATTGCTGGTGCATATTTTTATAAAGCAGCAAATACCCTTGATTCGATGATTGGTTATAAAAATGAGAAATATTTCAACTTTGGCTGGTTTGCTGCAAAACTTGATGATATTTTAAATTTTATACCTGCAAGAATTACAGGTATTTTAATTGTTATTTCTGCCTTTATTTTAAGATACAATTATAAAAACAGCCTGAAAGTAATGATTAGAGACAGAAATAAAACAGATAGCCCAAATAGTGGCTATCCTGAGGCTGCTACAGCAGGAGCATTGAATATAC
Source organism: uncultured bacterium (assembly GCA_964543655.1). Lineage (GTDB taxonomy): Bacteria > DYJV01 > DYJV01 > DYJV01 > DYJV01 > CAZBLP01. The sequence continues at coordinate 13,939 of CAZIZE010000016.1, read as the reverse complement.
AACTTGGAGGTCCTACTCCCTATTTTGGTGTGTGGTTTGAAAAGCCTTATATTGGAGAAAAAGTTGAAGATTTGAACTTAAAACACATTGAAAAAAGTTATAAGTTGATGTATACATCTTCTTTTATTTTTATTGTTATTCTAATGGTTATAATGAAATGAATATAGCACATTTAAACACAGAGAGAACTTTTAGAGGCGGTGAAAGACAGGTTTACTTTTTAATTGAAGGATTATTGAAAAAAGGTATAAAAAGCCATTTAATTTGTAATAAAAATTCAAAAATAAAGGATAAAATTAGAGATAACCTACCAGATATACCTATTTTTGAAGTTGAAATGAAGGGAGAATTTTACCCACCTGCTGTTTTTTTAATCAGGAGTTATTTAAAAAAGAACAATATTGATATACTCCATTGCCACACATCTCATGCTCACACAATAGGATATTTTGCAACACTTGGGTTAAAAACAAAGCTTCTTGTTTCAAGGAGAGTGGACTTTTCAATTCATAGAAAAGGGGTAAAGTTTTTATCACTTTTTAAATATAATAAGATGTGTGATGAAATAATTAGTATTTCAAAAACAATTAAAAATATATTAATTGAAGATGGGGTAAAAAAGAGAATTATACCGGTATATTCAGGTGTTATCCCAATGCCAATAATGAAAAAAGATGAATATAAATATATTTTTGATGAATTTGGAATATTGGAAAATTCAATAAAGATTGTAAATGTTGCTGCACTTGAAGCACATAAAGGTCAGGAATATCTGATAAAAGCATATTCAGAAGTAGTAAAAAGATTCCCCAATTCACAGCTTATTATAGTTGGTGATGGTAAATTAAAGGAGCATTTAAAGGAATTAAGTAGAGAATTTAATATAGAGAAAAATGTTGTATTCACAGGATTTAGAAATGATGTGCCTGCTTTTATCAATGCAGCTGATATTTTTGTAATGTCAAGCCTTGACGAAGGGTTATGCACATCAATTTTAGATGCATTAACTTTAAACAAGGTTGTAGTTGCCACAAATGCAGGTGGAATACCTGAAATAATTAAAGATGGCATAACTGGTTTTCTTGTTGAAAAAGGCAATGTCAAATCATTATCTGAAAAATTAATAAAAGTTATTGAAAACCTTGATGAATACAAGGAGAAATTTTCAAATGGCAGAGATTATATTATGGAAAATTTCTCTGTTGAGAAAATGGTAAATGGCAATTATGAAGTTTACAAAGAAATGCTCGGAAAATGATTGAGATAAAAAATTTAAAGAAAAGTTATAAGAAAGTAAAAGCATTAAAAGGTATAAACCTTAAAGTAGAAAGAGGAGAATTATTTGCCCTCCTTGGACCAAATGGCGCAGGAAAAACTACATGCATTAGAATTATCAATGGGCTTACAAAGAAAGATGAAGGTGAAATTTATATAAATGGCATAGATATTTTCAAAAATAAATATGAAGGAAAAAAACTTTGTGGATTAATCCCCCAATCAATTAATCTTGACATAGACCTTACTGTCAGGGAAAATCTTTTTATACATGGGTTACTCTATTCAATGAGTATAAAAGAGATTAAAAGAAAAACAGATGAAATGTTAGAATATGTTGGAATGTTGGAAAAGCAACACTTCAAGGTTAAAGGTTTGTCAGGAGGAATGAGAAGAAGAGTTTTAATTGCAAGAGCACTTATGCATTCTCCAAAGGTATTGTTTCTTGATGAGCCTACTGTTGGTCTTGATCCATCCATTAGAAGAAAAATATGGTGGTTAATAAAAAAAATTCAGGAAAATGGTGCTACAATTTTTTTAACAACTCATTATATTGAAGAAGCAGAATTTTTAGCTGATAGAGTTGCATTTATTGATGAGGGAAATATTGTAAAGATTGATACTCCTGACAATTTAAAACATGCAATTGGCCAATATGCTGTTGATATTATTGATGATAATAATTTTAAAACTCTATTTTTCAAAGATAAGAATGAAATTTCGAACTTTTTTAAAAAGGATTACAAAAAATTTCATATTAGAAGAGTCAATCTCGAAGATGCGTTTATAACATATACAGGGAAAAAGGTATCAGATGATTAAAGGATTTATAGCTGTTTATTTAAGAGAGCTTTTGATTATGAGGAGTAAGGGGATAAAACTTTTATTTTCAATAGCAATAGCACCTACCCTTTATATTATTGCTTTTGGTTTTGGTATAGGTAAAGGGGTTAAAATTAATAATATTCCTTATCTAACATTTCTGTTACCTGGTTTAATTGCAATGAACTCAATGACTCAGGCATTTAACATAGCTTCTGAAATTAATATTACAAGGTTTTACTGGAAAGTTTTTGAAGAGTTTCAGGCATCACCACTTCATGATGTAATATATGTTCTTGCTGAGGTTATCACAGGGATTACCAAGGCATTTATAAGTATCTTTATAATAATTTTTCTTGGGCTTTTAACAGGTGTTAAGCTTAATTACAGCATTGGTTTTTGGGCTGGGATAGTATTAAACTCTTATATCTTCGCATCTATTGCTGTTTTTGCTGCAATGAGAGTGAAGTCTCATGCTGATCAAGCAATGTTATCAAACTTTATTATTTTTCCAATGTCTTTCCTTGGAGGCACTCTTTTTCCATTAAAAAATCTACCAATATGGGCTCAAACAATACTTAAATACTTACCAATTACAGTAGTTAGCAAAGAGGTTAGGGCATCTGCTTTGGGAGGAATACCAAATCCTTATTCATACATATATCTATTTGTTTTAGGGACAATATTTTTTATGTTAGCATACAAATCAGTTCAGCAGGCAAGGGATTAATATTAGTTTAATGCAAGTTTGCAGTTCAAAGTTCATAGTTCAACTTAAGAACATTACAAATGTCATTTCAGATAGAAAATTGTATAATACAAAACCAACCTTGAAGCAAGAGATTTTTCGGGCTACAGCCCTCAAAATGACTGCTTTTGTGGTAAATATAAGCAGTTAAAGATTGCTGTTGGATTTAATATCTGGTTTTTTATTAGTGATTGATAAAAAGGGGTGTGGAATGTGAAAATAGCAGGTGGAGTTTGAAATTTAGATTTTAGATTTAAATATTTGATATTTGTGTTTAGTTATTTTAATGGATAGTGCTCAGTTAATAAAATTTTAATTTTTAAATTTTGTGTAATCAATATTATATTTTTGAACTTTATATTGAATGATTCTCTTGGTTGTACCTAAAAATTTTGCTGCTTTAGTTTGGTTACCTTTAGCTTCTTTTAATGCATTTATTATCAATGACTTTTCATAAGATTCCATTAAATATTGGAAATTTCCATTAAATTTTACAGTACCCTCTTTTTCCAACTTTACATAGGCAGGTAAGTCATCAACTTTTATTATACCATCTCTATCAAGAAGAATAGCTCTCTCTATACAATTTTGTAACTCCCTAACATTACCAGGCCAATTATATGAAAGTAGTATATCAATTGCTGAATTATCAATTCCAGAAACATTTTTTCTGAGTTGAGAGCTGAGCTTTTGTGTAAAATAATCTGCAAGCATTATTATATCTGCCCCTCTCTCTCTAAGTGGTGGTAGATGTATTGGAAAAACATTTAACCTGTAGAAAAGGTCTTTTCTGAACTTTCCCTCTTCAACTTCTTTTTCTAAATTTTTATTAGTTGCTGCAAGTATTCTTACATCAGTATAGATTGTTTTATTACCACCAATTCTTTCAAAGCACTTCTCCTCAAGTATCCTTAACAGCTTTGGTTGAAGAGAAAGAGGAAGTTCTCCTATTTCATCAAGAAAGATAGTGCCACCATTTGCTATTTCAAATTTTCCTATCTGACGGGAAACAGCACCTGTAAAAGCTCCCTTTTCATGGCCAAATAATTCACTTTCTATTAAATTTTCTGGTATTGCACCACAATTTAACTTTATAAATGGCCCTTTAGAACGTCTACTTAAGTGATGTATCTCATATGCAACAAGACTTTTGCCTGTGCCAGTTTCTCCTGTAATTAAAATTGTAGAATTGGTCTCTGCAACCTGTGCTATAAGGTATGAAACCTCTCTCATTGCTTCAGAGTTCCCTATCATGCTGCCAACAGGGCTATGTCGCTTTATGGTTTCTTTAAGCTTATAATTTTCCTCCTGGATTCTTCTAATGTAAACTTTTGATGCAATCATATTAGCAACTGTTTCAAGAAATTTAACTTCAACATCAAGATTAATATCTTTGGACACATGATCAACAGATAGGGCACCAACTGTCTCATAGCCATATTTAATGGGTACACATATAAAAGCAAGTTTTGACCTGTTAATATTCTTTCTTGCACCTGTTCTATCAAGAAAGAGTGGTTCCTGGTCAAGATGTGGTACTGCAATTGGCCTACCTGATGAAACAACCTGTCCAGTAATACCTTCTCCCAATTTATAGTAAATTTTATCTTTTTTCTCTGGAATACCGTAAGCAACATCTACAAATATTTCTTCAAGATCCTGCCTGTAAACAGATATAATGCCTCGTTCCATTCCTACATTTTTAGCAAGAATTTCAAGGACTTTATAAAGAATTGTAGAGAATTCAAGATTTTCATTTATCAATTTGCTAATATTTTTTAATGTTTCAAGGTATATGCTCATAGATTAAGATATGCCATAAAAAATAAATTAATGCAATAATGAAATCATAAAACAAATACAAAATTGTATCAAATAATGTTATTTAGAACAATTTTGTATTTGTGAAATTCTTATTTACTAAAATAATTTATTCACCAATTCTATAACAGGTTGATTTTATACAATTATAATTGGGAAAAATTACTTGTTAAAAAATTGTTTTTATGGTATGAATTTTGTTATATTATCTGAAGATTTATTATATTAATGGAGGAATAGATGGGACTAAAAAAAGTAGAAGCAATTATTAAACCTTTCAAATTGGATGATGTAAAAGAAGCTATCAATGACTTAGGGACATACGGCATAACAGTTACAGAAGTTAAAGGAGCTGGCAGGCAAAAGGGACACACAGAATTTTACAGGGGAGCTGAATATATTGTTGACTTTCTGCCAAAAGTTAAAATAGAGATTGTGGTTAAAGAGAGTGAAGTAGATAAAATTGTTGAAACAATTATGAATTCAGCAAAAACTGGTAAAATTGGAGATGGTAAAATATTTATTTACGATATTGAAAATGTATACAGAATCAGGACTGGAGAGCATGGTGAAGATGCAATTTAATTTGAAATAAATTTTAACACTACTAATAAAAAGGAGGTTGGTTGAATGACACCAAAAGAAGTATTAAATTTTGCAAAAGAAAATGATGTAAAGATGGTAGATCTAAAATTTACAGATTTTGTAGGAATGTGGCAGCATTTTTCTGTTCCTCTTTCAGAGCTTGACGAAGGTTCATTTGAAGATGGATTTGGCTTTGATGGCTCAAGTATCAGAGGATGGCAGCCAATTCATGCAAGTGACATGCTTGTTGTACCTGATGCTGCAACAGCTTGTATTGATCCATTTAATGATGTAACAACTCTTAGTTTAATCTGTGACATTGTTGACCCAATTACAAGAGAAGCTTATGAGAAAGATCCAAGAAATGTTGCTAAAAAAGCAGAAAACTATCTTAAATCTTCAGGTATTGGTGATGTTGCATATTTTGGCCCAGAGCCAGAATTTTTTATCTTTGACGATGTTAGATATATTACATCACAAAATAAAAGCTACTACGAAGTTGATTCAGTAGAAGGTAGATGGAACACAGCAAGAGAAGAAAATCCTAACTTAGGATATAAACCAAGGTATAAAGAAGGTTATTTTCCAGTTCCACCAACAGACAGTTTACAAAATTTAAGAAATGAAATGGTTATGGAGATGATGAAGCTTGGAATGGATGTTGAATGTCAGCATCATGAAGTTGCTACAGCTGGTCAAGCTGAAATAGACTTGAGATTTGATGAATTGTTGAAAATGGGCGATAAGTTAATGTGGTACAAATACATTATAAAAAATGTAGCATGGAGAAATGGCAAAACAGTTACTTTTATGCCTAAGCCACTATTTGGAGATAATGGTACAGGTATGCATACTCACCAGTCAATCTGGAAAGGTGGTAAAAATCTATTTGCTGGCAATGAGTATGGAGGAATGAGCAAAGAAGCATTATGGTATATTGGTGGTATTTTAAAGCATGCAAAAGCTATCTGTGCTTTTACCAACCCTACAACAAATTCATACAAAAGATTGGTTCCTGGTTATGAAGCACCAGTTAACCTTGCATATTCAAGTAGAAACAGAAGTGCTGCTGTTAGAATCCCAATGTATTCTATGAGTGAAAAAGCAAAAAGAATAGAAGTGAGATTCCCGGACCCATCAGCAAATGGATATATGGCTTTTGCAGCAATGTTAATGGCAGGTCTTGATGGAATTGAAAATAAAATAGATCCAGGTGAAGCTCTTGATAAAGATATTTATTCATTAACTCCAGAAGAGCTTTCAAATGTACCTTCTACACCAGGTTCTCTTGAAGAAGCACTTGATGCACTTGAAAAAGATCATGAATTTTTAATGAAAGGTGATGTGTTCACAGAAAGATGTATTAATGATTGGATTGAGTATAAGAGAGAAAATGAGGCTGACCCAGTAAGAATGAGACCTCATCCACATGAGTTTGAATTATATTTTGATATTTAAAAAAAGCAGGCTTTTGCCTGCTTTTTTTTCAATTCATCTACAAATAATTACCTTTAAAGTTCAAAATTTTCAGCAATTAATTCTCGTAAAATTTTTAAATTTTTCTGATCCATATTATTCTCTTTGGGAGTTTCAAGAATAAAAGGAATATTAAAAAAATCCTTATCATTTAAAAAAAATCTGAATCCTTCTTTTCCAATAAAACCTTTTCCAATATGTTCATGCCTGTCTATTCTGCTACCAAGATCTTTTTTAGAATCATTAACATGAATTGCATAAATATTATCTATACCAAGAATTGTTGAAAGTTGATATTTTAAATAACTGTATGATTGCTCTGTTCTAAAATCGTAGCCAGCTGCAAACAGATGGCAGGTATCAAGGCAATAACCTATTTTCTCTTTATATTTCATTTTTTCTCTAATTTTTTGCAAATGTTCAAGCCTGTGACCAATGGAATTACCCTGACCAGCAGTTGTTTCTAATAAGATGTAGAAATTTTCTTTTTTGAAAATTTTTAATATATTATCAAGATTTTTACTGATATTTGCAATACCTTTTTCCTCTCCTTCTCCTTTGTGTGAGCCTGGATGAAGAACAAGGTAATTTATTTTTAATTTAAGGCAATTATTAATATCTTCAATTAATGATTCAGTTGATTTTTTAATTATTTCACTGTTTGGTGATGCAAGATTTACAAGGTATGGAGCGTGCGCAATAATTTTTTCAAATTTAAATTTCTCTTTTAATTTAAAAAACTCTTTTATATTACTTTCATTGAGCTCTTTTCCTTTCCATCTATTTGAATTTTTTGTAAAAATTTGAAGAGCATTGCTTTTTATTTCAACAGCTCTTAATATTGATTTGTGTATCCCTCCAGAGATTGACTGGTGAGCGCCAAGAAATCTATCTTGATTTTGTAACATCTATTTTCTCACATATTTTGTTTAATACACATTGGGAACACTTTGGTGAAATTGGAGTGCAGATAGCTTTACCATGAAGTACCATAAGGTGATTTATCTCTTTCCAATATTTTTTACTTAAATTTTCCATTAATTTATATTCTGTTTCCTCTGGTGTTTTTGTATTAATTATTCCAGTTCTATTAGAGATTCTATGAACATGTGTGTCCACACAAATTGCATTTTTCCCAAAGCCAGCGCTTAAAACAAGATTGGCTGTTTTCCTTCCAACACCGGGAAGTTTTAGAAGTGCTTCAATATTATCAGGTGGAATGCCATTATATTTTTCTACTAAGATTTTTGAAATATTTAAAATCTGTTTTCCTTTTCTCCTGTAAAAGCCAGCAGGATATATTAGCCTGCTAATCTCATCTGAGGTTAATTTAATCATATTTTGGGCTGCTGGAGCCACTTTGAATAATCTTTTTGAAGCAAGTTCAGTAACCTCATCTTTGGTCCTTAAAGATATTATGCATGATATTAAAACTTTGTAAGGTGTTTTAAATTTATCAACAGCACATAGCTGCTCACCATATAGTTCTTCAAGCTTATGGTATATTATATCAAATTTCATTTAACCGACAACAATGTTGAGCAATTTATCTTTAACATAAATTACTTTTCTAACTGTTTTATTTTGAGTGAATTTCTTTATTCTTTCATCATTAAAAGCTTTTTCTTTTATTTCATCCTCAGAAAGATTAATATCCACCACCAACTTTCCCCGTACTTTGCCATTTATCTGAACAACAATTAATTTATCATCCTTTTTAAGAGCTTCTTCATCCCATGCTGGAAATTGCTTATTAATTAAAAAATCATTATTATTTTCTGTTAATTTTTCCCAAAGTTCATCAGCAAAATGAGGCACAAATGGGCTTAGAAGTAAAATAATTGTTTCAACAGTTTCTCTAAATACTTTTTTCTCAATGTTGCTATTAATTTTAGCTTGATTAGCGCTATTTACAAGCTCCATAATAGCACTTATAGCTGTATTAAAATGAAACCTATCTTCAATGTCATTATTTACCTTTTTTATTGTTTCATGAGTCTTCCTTCTCAAAGCTTTTATATCACCACTTAAATTTCCATCACTTTTTCTGTATGGGTGCACATCTTTTAAAATATCAATATTGGAAACAACAAGATTCCAAACTCTTTTCAAAAATCTAAATGAACCTTCAACACCTTGCTCACTCCATTCAAGTGTTTTATCTGGTGGTGAGGCAAAAAGTATAAATAACCTTGCTGTATCTGCACCATACTCTTTTATTATCCTCTCTGGGTCAACTACATTTTTTTTGCTTTTTGACATTTTTTCTACTCTACCAATGGTAACATTAGAACCACATATAGCACATTTACCATTTTTTACCTGCTCTGGAAATAACCATCCATGCTCAGGACAACTGTAAGTTTCCATGCAGACCATTCCCTGAGTTAAAAGATTAATAAAAGGCTCATCAATGCTGCAATAACCCAGATCTCTTAAAACTTTTGTGTAAAACCTTGAATATAATAAATGTAAAACAGCATGTTCAATCCCACCAATATATTGATCCACTGGTAGCCAATATTTTACTTCCTCTTTTTCAAAAGGTGCATGGTTGCAATGTGGTGATGCGTATCTCATAAAATACCATGATGATTCAACAAAAGTATCCATTGTGTCAGTTTCTCTTTTAGCAGGAGCACCACATTTAGGACATGATGTTTCTACAAAATTTTGAAGTTGTTTTAAAACATCTCCTGATGAGGTAAACTTAACATCTTTTGGAAGAACAATTGGCAAATCTTTTTCAGAGACAGGTACAGTGCCACATTTTTCACAGTAAACAACAGGTATTGGTGCGCCCCAATATCTTTGCCTTGAAATAGACCAATCCCTTAATCTATAATTAACTGTTCTTTTTCCAAGTCCTAAAGAGGCAAGGTATTTGGTAATCTCTTCTTTGGCTTTTTCATTGTCAAGGCCATTAAATTGATCAGAGTTAATTAAAATACCCTCTTCTTCGTACGCTTCTGTAAGGTTTTCTACGTCTAAATCTTTATTAACAGGTTTTATAACAGGTATTATAGGAAGATTATATTTTTTTGCAAATTCAAAATCTCTCTGGTCATGTGCAGGAACAGCCATTACAGCACCTGTTCCATAATCCATGAGAACAAAATTTGCAACATATATTGGAATTTGTTTGTTGGTAACAGGATTAATACAGTATGAGCCGGTAAAAACGCCCTTTTTTTCATAATCCTCTGAAGTTCTTTTAATTTTATCCTCTTTTTTCATTTCCTGAATTTTTTGTAAAATTTCTTTTCTGTTTTCACCTTTAACAAGCTTTTCTACCATAGGATGCTCTGGTGCAAGGCTCATAAAAGTAGCACCATAGAGAGTATCTGGCCTTGTTGTAAAAACAGTTATAAAATCATCTGAATCTGCAATTTTAAATTTTATTTCACTACCATAGCTCTTACCTATCCAGTTCCTCTGCATTATTAAAACTTTTTCAGGCCATCCTTTTAATTTGTACGTCCAGTTAAGTAATTCTTCTGCATAATCTGTGATTTTAAAATACCAATGTTCAAGCTCTTTGATTTCAACTTCATTTCCACAACGCCAGCAACATCCATCCTCTACCTGCTCATTGGCAAGAACAGTTCCACACTTTTCACACCAATTTACATTACCTTTTGATTTGTATGCAAGACCCTTTTCAAACATTTTAATAAAAATAAGTTGTTCCCATTTATAGTAATCCTCATCACAGGTTGCAAATTCTCTATCCCAATCGTAACTAAATCCAAGTTTTTTCAGTTGATTTTTCATATACTCAATATTTTCATATGTCCATTTAGCAGGATGTGTGTTATTTTGTATAGCTGCATTTTCAGCTGGCAGCCCAAATGCATCCCATCCCATTGGATGAAGAACATTAAATCCTTTCATTCTTTTATAACGAGCAACAACATCTCCAATTGTATAATTACGCACATGTCCCATATGGATTTTACCAGAGGGATATGGGAACATTTCAAGTAGGTAATACTTAGGTTTTTTATCATCTACATCTACTTTAAATAATTTATTTTCTTCCCATTTTTTTTGCCATTTATGCTCTATTTCAGAGGGGTTGTAATTGTTATTACCTGACATGCTTTCCTCCTGCGTTTTAAAAATTTTTTAAGAGGGTTTCTTTTACATTTAAAACTCTTAAATTTCAAGCTAAAATTTAAAGTTAATATAAGCGGATAAAAATTTTAAAAAAGATATGGGAGATGAATTTACAATCTGATAATAGATTTTTATTAAATCTTCAGCAAAATTTTTGTATTTAAAATTATTTGTAAAATTATAAAGGTCTATTAATGTAGCAAAAGCAACTGAGTTAGCAGATGGTAAAACTGAATCTGTAAATTCTTTTTTCCTCAAAAGAGGATAATTTGTTTTTTTATGTGTAAAAAAGAACCCACCATTATCAAAGTCCCAAAAATTTTCAATAGTATAATTCATAAACCTGTTTGCTAATTCTAAGTGTTCATTTTTATTCTGGGTTTTATATGAATGCAAAAGTGCATTAATAAAAAATATGTAATTGTCCAAAAATCCTTCAACACTTTTTTCATTGCTAATGTAGCAGTGAAAAAGAGTATATTGATTGCACATATTTTTTAGAATAAAATCTATAATATTATTGGCTTGTTTTATGTATTGTATATTTTTAGTTGCTGAAAAACCTTTGAAAAGAGCCACAGCCATAATACTGTTCCAGTCACTTAAAATTTTTCTATCCTTTTCGGGACTAATCCTTTTTTCTCTAAGTGCTATAAACTTTTCCCTGATTTTGAGAAATTTATTAAATGCATTTAAATTTTTAATTGACAGAATATTTTTTCCTGTTTTTTCACCAGTTACTTCATCTAAAAAATTTCCATCTTCTGTAATTGATAAAATTTCATCTATCTCCTCACTGAAATTTTCAATAAGTTCATTGTATGACCATAAATAAAAATCTGCTTTTGCATCTTCACCAGCAAAGAAAGCTCCTTTGTACAACAAATTTTTAAAGCAGTAGTTGAAAATATCAATAAATGCGTTTTTATAAAAATTGTCTTTTGTAATGTTGTAAGCATCTATGTAGCATTCTGCAATTAAAGCTTGATCATAGAGAGTTTTTTCAAAATGTGGAATTAACCATCTTTCATCAGTAGAATATCTATGAATACCACCACCAACCTGATCATATATACCACCAAGTCTAATATTCATTAGCGTTTTTAATGATATTCCAACAGGTTTTTCAAGTTTTTTCTCTTTGCCATAATTTAAGAGAAACTGTAAATTATTGGGAAAAGGGAATTTAGGTGCTTTGCCAAAACCACCATATCTAAGATCAAAATTATTGTAAAGAAGCTCATAAGTATAATCGAGCAATTCTTTTTCTATAAATGAGCCATTTTTTGAAGAAAAGTTATTAGAATTCTTAATTATATTATAAATCTGCTCTGAACTTCTATTAATTTCTTCTCTTTTATTTTTCCATAATTGTCCAATTTTAGGTAATAGTTCAATCATTCCTAAGTTTTGAGCACTGGAAAATTTTGGAATATAAGTTTGTACAAAAAAAGGTTTTCCTTCTGGGGTTGCAAAAACTGTTAAAGGCCATCCACTGTTTTTGGTCATAATGTATGAGCAGTGCATATAAAAATTGTCAACATCTCTCCTTTCCTCTCTATCTACTTTTATTGGAACAAAAATATCATTAATAAGATTTGCCACTTCAACATCATTGAAACATTCATTATTCATAACTTGACACCAATAACATGTTGAATAACCTATTGATATAAATAGAGGTTTATCATTTTTTATGGCTTGTTCAAATGCTTCTTTGCACCAGGGTAGCCAATTTACTAAATTATCCGCATGCTGTAAAAGATAGGGACTTTTCTGATTTTTTAAATGATTCATATAAGATTATATTCCTCTCTAAGCTCCTGAGAGAGAGCTTTTAAAATTCCAAAGGCTTTTGTAACTGTTTTATCTTTATCTTTGTTTACAAGGCAGCAAGTAGCTGGGGAAAGTAAACTCTGAGATAAAAGCTGCTCCTCATCAACTCCTGCTTTAATAACAATGTCCCATATTTTTTTTAAAAGATTTTTTAAAGAATCAAGATTTTCTTTTACAAATGGCTCAAAGTTGGTTGGCACAATACCCCATACAATTACACCACCTCTTTCAATAAAATTCTTAATTGAATTTCCATAAAGTGGAATTACCTTTTGGTTGGTATGTATATCTATTGAAATTATATCCATATCAAAACCAAATAGAAAATCCCAATCTGGGTTACCGCACAGGTGAATTCCTCTTGGCCTATCTATCATACTAAGAAGATTTTCAATATCTTGTTTTGCAAAAACATCACTGTATCCTGATAAAGCACTGAAAAGAAACTGTAACCCTGGTTCATCAATGAACATAAATGCATTTTTGTTTTTTTCTTTCAATCTTTTAAGCTGCACATTAACCCTTTTAGCCATAAACTCAAACATAAAAGGTCTTATTTCATCATTAAAAAGTATAGGTCTATCATTTTCATCTTTAATATAAAATCCAAAACTAATTGGTCCTTCCATTTGACCTCTAATTGCAATATATTTTGTAAGATCAAGATTTAGAAATTTATGATAAACAACAGAATATTTTTCACTTATATCAAAAAAATCATCATTTTCCCAATTACTCATGCTAAGTTCGAGTTCTTGATAGAATTTTTCAGTTGAGAATCTTAAAGTTCTTTTTTCAAGATCTAAAATTATTCCAGGAAAATTTTCAGATGCTTGTACATACATATCTTCATAATAGTTATATAGTGCAAGCTGTGGCCAGAAAGGTATATCAAGAGAAAGAGCAAGGTTGAGAGCTGCATCAACATCTGTGTGTGGCATTACTCCCATAGCAGTTGTTAATAAATTCCCTATTTTCATAAAAACTCCTATTCTTGAAGTTAAGATATTCTTCAGTATAGATTATGAGTATTTTTAAGTCAAGTAAAGTTTCCTTATTTTTAAAATTTTATATTGAAAAAAACAATATATATGTTAATCTGTGATAAAGCATAATAGGTGAAAAGAATCTACATTGAAAAATAGCTAAAGATGTGATAATTTTTTTAAAAAACTTTGGAGGTATTATGAGGATTTGTTGCAAAGAGTATTCTATGGAGATGGAGTTATTTGCTTTAAAAAAGAAGCTTGCTGAGAA
>CAZIZE010000015.1:0-41998 GCA_964543655.1 uncultured bacterium | reverse complement strand
TTATACTTCATATCGCTCCTTTGCCAAATTTTGTTACCATAAATAATACAAAACCAAATGTAAAATCCAACAGCAATTTTTTACACAGGTGCTTCTATTTCCCATAAAAGCTGTCATTTTGAGGGCATTAGCCCGAAAAATTTCTTGCTTCAAGGTTGGTTTGTATTATATTAATTTTTACCATTTTTGCTCTGCAAAGCTCTTTTAATATTTAATGGTTTTATCACTTTAAGTCAACCTATTTTTAATTAAAATTAAAAGAGCCACTATAATTCTGATAGCTATTCCATAATGGAGAAAAAAGATATTTAATGTATTTTAAATAGGTTAGACTAACGAAAGGGATTACAGAAAAAAGAAAGGGCACAAAACTGTATCAGCTCGATACAATTTCGAACCCACAAATCTACTCATTTTCAATTACAACAGACATACCCATTCCACCACCAACACATAAAGAAGCAAGTCCTAATTCTATATTCCTCCTTTTCATTTCATAAATAAGTGAAACCATTATCCTTGCTCCTGTACAACCAACAGGATGACCTAAACCAATTCCACTTCCATTAACATTAACTATTTCTCTATTTAAATTAAGAGCTTTTTCACATGCAAGATATTGTGCGGCAAAAGCCTCATTTAACTCTATTAAACCTAAATCATTTAATGAAATTCCTGTTTTTTTCAATAATTTTTCTGTTGCTGGAACGGGGCCAAAACCCATAATTTTAGGGTCAACTCCAGCAACTGAAAAACTAACAATTTTTGCAATTGGCTTCAAATCCATTTCTTCAGCTTTGCTTCTTGTCATTAAAATTAAAAGAGCTGCTCCATCATTCAGTCCGGAAGAATTCCCAGCTGTAACAGTGCCATTTTTTTTAAAAACTGGTTTTAACTTTGATAAATCTTCCATTTTCAAGCCAAATCTTATATGTTCATCTGTATCAAATATTAATTCTTTCCCTTTCTTACTTATTTTCACAGGGATAATCTCATCTTTAAATTTTCCAGAAATAGTAGCTTGCTCAGCATTATTATGGCTTCTGAGAGCTACCTCATCCTGCTCTTCTCTATTTATACCATATTTTTCAGCTAAATTTTCAGCAGTTTGCCCCATAATCATTGGTTCACCTAAAATCCTACTACCAGAAAACAACATTTCCCACATAGTATCTGTAAATTCACCATGCTGCAATCTCAATCCCCATCGTGCACCATCTACATAAAAAGGTGCACTGCTCATAGATTCTACACCACCAGCAATAACAATTTCAGCATCTTTATTAATAATTTTTAAAAAACCAAGCTCAACAGCTTGCATTGCTGATGAACATTGCCTTTGAATTGTACATGCAGGTACTTCAACTGGAAATTTTGCTAATAGCATTGCTGTCCTTGCAGTATTTGCCTCAGCAGGGTGCTGTACACAGTCACCTAAGATAATATCATCTATTAGATTTTTATCTAAATCAACTTTTCTAACAATATTTTCAAGCAATATTGCTGCAAGGTGGGACGCCTTTAAATCTTTAAAAATTCCACCAAATTTCCCAATAGGAGTTCTTGCAGCTGCTACCACAACAACATCATTTTTATTTTTCATTTTTCCCTCCTGATTCTTTATAGCTAAAATCTATAGATTATTCATAATAATTAATCTCTGAATCTGATTTGTTCCTTCATAAATTTGAGTAATTTTTGCATCTCTCATCATTTTTTCAACAGGATATTCTTTAATATAACCATAGCCTCCAAGAACCTGAACTGCATCAGTTGTAACTTTCATTGCAACATCAGAAGCAAAAGTCTTACTCATTGCAGAGAGCATTATCTCTTCTTTTGAAAGCTTTGTCATATCTTTTGGGAGCTTTTCCAGAGATGATGCAGCTTTATAAACAAGCTGCCTTGCTGCTTCTATTTCAATTGCCATATCAGCAAGCATAAACCCAATTCCCTGATGCTTAATTATTGGCTTTCCAAACACATACCTTTCTTTTGCATAATTTGTTGCATACTCAAATGCTCCTGCAGCAACACCAAGAGCCTGTGCCCCAACACCTGGCCTTGTAAGATCAAGAGTTTTCATTGTAATATGAAATCCCTGACCTTCAATACCAACAAGGTTTTCAGCAGGAATTCTACAATCTTCAAAAATAAGTTCAGCAGTATCCGAAGCTCTCAACCCCATTTTATTTTCCTTTTTACCAACTGAAAATCCCGGGGTACCTTTTTCAACAACAAAAATACTCGCACCTTTATATGCTCCCTTTTCTTGATCTGTTATAGCATAAACAGTTACAATATCAGCAACTGAACCATTTGAGATAAAAATCTTATTACCGTTTAAAATATAACTATCTCCATCTTTAATTGCTCTTGTTTTAAAACCTGCAACATCTGAACCACCAGAAGTTTCAGTAAGACCAAAAGCAGCAAGCGCCTTTCCTTCTGCAAGAGCTGGGAGATATTTTTCTTTTAACCTTTCAGAGCCTGCAAGCATAATGGGTAAAGTTCCAAGCTCCTGAATCAACAATAGTACACCAACTGCTGCATCTGCTTTGGAAAGCTCTTCTACTGCAATACAAAAAGATAGCATACCAGCACCACTACCACCATATTTCTCTGGAAAATCTATTCCAAACAAACCATTTTCACTTAAAATTTTTACCATATCCCAGGGGAATTCCCCTTTTTCATCTCTTTCAATTGCTCCTGGCGAAACTTTATCCTTTGCAATTCTACGAACAGTCTCTTTTAAAAGTTTTTGCTCTTCATTTAAATCATATTGCATTTTTACCCTCCTTTTCTGAATGAATATTCATTTATATAAAAAAATCAATATTGTCAAGAAAAGAGAAAAAAGAGACATTTTATTGATTTATAATAGTGGAATATTTTAAAAACTCTTTTAAAATTGAAGTTTTATATTTTTTCTTATGAATCAAAATTTTGAAATCTCTTAAAATTTTAAAAGGCACATTTAATTTTTTTAAAGTACCTGCTTCCAACTCTCTCTTTAATGTGAGAAGAGAAAGCGCACCTATGCCTATATTTTTCTCTACAAGATACTTAATAGCTTCAGCTTGACTAACCTCAAGGAATACATCTATATTTTTAACCCGTTTAAAAATTGTTTTTTCAAATATATCCCTTGTACCTGAACCCTGCTCCCTTAAAATCCATCTGGCTCTCTCTAAATCTTTAACTGTAACTCTCTTTTTTTTACTTAAACTATTATTGGCTGATGCAAAAATAATAATTTCATCTTCAATCCATGGTATAATTTCAACTGACTTTGTGTAAACAATACCTTCAACAAATGCAATATCTATTTCAAAGTTTGCCAATTTTTCAACAATTTTTTCTGTATTATCAATAATTAAAGAAAGGTCAACTTCAGGAAAATCTGTTTTAAATTTACCCACAATTTGTGGCAACACATAGTTCCCAATGGTTTGTGTTCCACCAACAGAAAGGGAACCAAAAAGAGAGGTAGTTTTAAAAATATTTGCTAATTCTTCTGTTTTTTTTAAAATAATGTTTGTTTCATATAAAACTTTCTCACCATAATCATTTAAAATTAATTTTTTTCCAACTCTATCAAAAAGTTTTACACCAAGTCTTTTTTCAAGCTCAGACAATCCCATACTAACAGCAGATTGTGAAAGGTACAACGCTTCTGCAGCTTTTCCAATGGTTTTCCACTTTGCCACAGCTGAAAAAATTTCTAAATATCTAAGGCTTATATCCATTATAGTTTTATAATACAACAAACATATTAATATTTCAATAAAATTGAAATACTTTTTCAAAATTTTTTAATTGATTTTTTGTGAAAAATACCCTATTAACTATTATAACATTGTTTTAATACCAAAGGAGGAGGGGAAAAATGAAAAAGAAATTATTTTTAGTTTTAGCTTTAATTTTTTTCACTGCAACAATGCTCAATGCAAAAAAAGTTACCACATGCTACTCAGCTAATCATCCAATGCCTAAAGTAGCAAAAACCATTACATCTATTGAGGCTTATCATATGCTTGTTACTCAGCCAAACACCTACCTTATAGATGTAAGAACTCGAGCAGAGTATCAGTTAATTGGTCATGCATGTTACAAAAAAAATGGTATGATGGAAATGGCTTACAACATTCCTATTAAATTCTGGACAGGTAAAGTAGGTAAGAAGAACAAATATTCCAAAGCTCTTAACAAAAACTTTTTAAAAGTTATGGAGCAAAAATTTAAAAAAACAGATAACTTAATAATCATGTGTAGAAGTGGTGATCGTTCTGTAATAGCTTCTGATATTTTAACAGATGCTGGTTTTAAAAATGTTTACAATGTTATTTATGGCTTTGAAGGGAAGCCTCTCAGTTATGGTAGAAGCAAACTTGAGAAAAAATTGATGAAAAAATACTCTCTTTACTACAATTTTAAAGGCAGACTTAATGGTTGGAGATCCTACGGCTTATGCCAAACATATAAAATGGATCCAGAATATATGTATCCACCTGATTTCCAATAATAAAACTAACAAAGAGCACAAATGTGCTCTTTGTTTCAATTAATTAAAGAATTTTTAACTTGACTTTTAGCAAGTTCAAAATATATTGAGTATAGTAAGGAATTAATTTAAAACTAATTAGGAGGCAAAAGATGAAGAAGGCTATTTCAGTTGTTATTATTACTCTGTTTATGGCGACTACTGTTTTTGCAGCAAGTATTGGAGAGCTTATTTCAAAAGGTGATAAAGCCTGTAAAATAGGGAACTTTATGGCTGCTAAAAAGTTTTACAAGCAAGCATTACAGCAGGACCCAAAAAATGAAAAATTGTGGAAAAAATATGACAAAGCTTTAAAAATGTTATATGGTGGAGGAGATGAAGAAGGTGGTGGGTGTTAAAAATTAATTTTCATCTGAAATTATTTTTTAATTTATTTAAGAAGGGGCATTTTACAATTTTTTATAAAAAAATAACATTTGTAGTATTTACACCATCTATTATTAATATTTAAAATTAAAAAATTAACTTGTATTATGCCCCGCCACCACCAAACATCAAAAAACACTTTTTAGTAATAAGCTACCCTAATTCAAATTATCATTAAAATTAAGAAAGCTAAAAAATTTTAAAATCTAACAAAAGGAGAATAGTATGTTAACAAGGCGGTCTTTTTTAAAAGCCACAGCTTTATCAACTGCTGCTTTATCCATATCTCCAGCACTGTTAAAAGAGTTAGAAGCAACACCTATTAGAAGTGTTGAGCAAGATTTTTACAAACCTTATGAAGAAGGTAAATGGACTTTTACCTCATGCAATATGTGTTTCTGGACATGTGGAGTTAAAGTTAAAAATGTTAATGGTGTTGTAAAGAAAATCGAAGGCATTCCTAACCATCCATTAAATGATGGGAAAATTTGTGCAAAAGGCAATTCTGGAATAGCAGCCCTTTATGATGAAAATAGAGTTAAATATCCATTAATTAGAGCAGGTGAAAAAGGCTCAAATAAGTGGAAAAAAGTTTCCTGGTCTGAAGCTTTTGAATATATAGCGAAAAAGCTAAAACCAGTAATGGAAAATGAACCAGAAAAAATACACCTTGCATCACATGGATATGGAGGTGCTCATTTTAAATATTTAATCAAAGCTTTAGGTAGCAGAAATATTTACGCTGCCTCCTGGACTCAATGAAAGGGTTCACGAGAAGTGGCATGGCATGTCACTTTTGGACATCATTTAAGTAGTTTTCCTCTATATGACATTGAGAACGCAAAATATATTATAAATTTTGGGAGGAACAATCTTGAAGCCCTTCAGGTTGGAGAAACAAGAAAATTTGTAAAATTTCTTCAAAAAGGTGGGAAATATGTTGTTGTAGATCCAAGATTTAACACTACAGCAGCAAAAGCTCATAAATGGTTACCAGTAAAACCAGGTACTGACCTTGCTTTAGCTCTTGGACTTATAAGAGTTATTATAGATGAAGAACTTTACGATAAAAATTTTGTGGAAAAAGTTTGTGAAGGTTTTGAGCAGGTAAAAGAATTCATAAAAAAATACTCTGTATCATGGGCTTCTAAAGAAACTGAAATTCCAGAGTCTGATATTGTTCAGGTAGCACGAGAGTTAGCTGCTAACAAACCTTCATGCTTTGTAATGCCACCAAGAAGAAACGCAAGATATGGTCTTGAAACTCAGGCAACACGAGCAATAGCAATTTTAAATGCCTTAATGGGCAATTATGGAAAGAAAGGTGGTTTTTTTCTTCCATTAAAGAAAAGGATAAAAGGTTATCCTCATCCAAGATATCCTAAAGCCAGGAGAGTTGATGGTGCTGGAGTTAAATCAGCTTATCCATTAGGAGATAAATTTGAAGGCTTCTTAAACTCTCTACCAGAATTAACTGAAAATGGTAAAGTAAAGGCTCTATTTGTTTACGGTACAAATCTACTTACCAACATGCCGCAAACTCCTAAGATAATAAATATGCTCAAAAAAATTCCTCTTGTTGTAACCATAGAGACAATGCTCACAGAAACAGCTCTTTACTCTGATGTAATTTTACCAGAGGCAACATACCTTGAAAGAGATGATAATCTTAGAATAGGTAGATGGCCATATCCTTTTGTTTCACTTTGTGAAAAAGCAATAGATCCATTATACGACACAAAACCTGGATGGTGGATAGCTAAAAATCTTGGGTTAAAACTTGGTCTTGATGATTATTTTGATTTCAAAGATATAATTGAAGTAAACAAAATAAGATTAAAAAGATCAAAACTGAGCTATAAAAAATTAAAAAAGAAAGGTTTTATAGAATTTAAAAACTATCCACTTTATGAATATGATTTAGAAATGCTTTACTTTAAAACTCCATCTGGAAAAATAGAACTCTTTTCAAAAGAGTTTGAAGAAAATGGTTTTCCACCTCTTCCAGAATATAATAGAGCTCCCCAACCACCAGAAGGGACATTGCGTCTCACTGTTGGAAAAGTCTCCATGCATACCCATGCAAGAACGCAAAACAACAAATGGCTACTACAACTTTATCCTGTAAATATGGTATGGATAAATCCAGAAGATGCTAAAAAATTCAACATTAAAAATGGAGACTATATTAGGCTTGTCTCTGGAAAGGTAAAAACAGATAAAGCACAAGCCTATGTTACTGAAAGGATTAAGCAGGGACTGGTATTTGCAGCACATGCATTTGGAAGATTATCAAAGGGATTTATCAGAACTTATAGAAAAGGAATTTATGACAATCTACTGATAACCAAACCTGCTTTTGATCCAATATCACATGCTCATGGTTATGAAAATACTTTTGTAACCATTGAAAAAGTTTAAACAGAGGAGGGAAATATGCAAATAAAAATCTCTGATTTTATAAATTTTGAAAATTTAAAAAAGATTAACAAACCATGGGCTGGTTTCTGGTTCTTAATGGTGCTAATTGGTTGTTATGGAGCTCTTTATTCAATAATAAAAGGACATTCAGCTGCATATAACATCACAGATAAAGTTCCTCTTGGTTTGCTTTTATCAACATATGTGTTTTTTGTTGTTACATCAACAGGATTATGTCTTGTCTCCTCAATTGGTCACGTTTTTGGTGTTAAAAAAATGATGATTTTTGCCAAACGGTCAATTTTTATGGCAATAGTTTGTTTATTAATGGGCTTTGCAACAATTGCTATAGAGCTTGAACATCCTTTTAGACTTTTTACTTGGGGGATTATATCTCCTAATCTTGACTCACCTATTCTCTGGATGGGAATTTTGTATTCATTTTACCTTGTGTTTATGATTCTTGAATTTATTTTTCTCACTGTAAATGATCATAAAAAAGCCCATATATTTGGACTTCTTGGAGTAATTTCAGCTGTTGCAGCTCACTCAAACCTTGGAGCTGTTTTTGGTTACCAGCTTGCAAGGCCATTCTGGCATGGCCCATTAATGCCCGTATATTTTATTATGTCTGCTATGCTCTCTGGTGCTGGACTAATAATGATTATATATATCCTTCCAAAAGTCCTAAAAAAAGAGCCTTTTACCAAGGAAGAAATTGAAGGTTTAGAAATTTTATCCAAGATATTTCTACTACTTCTCTTTATTTATATATTTTTTGAAGCATGGAAAATATTAGTTGGAATATATGGGAAGCCACCTCACGAATATGAGGCAATTATGGCGTTTATCAAAGGACCTTACTCAGCAAACTTTTGGATTTTTGAAGTATTTATTGGAATAATAATTCCTACCATTATTTTGCTTACTCCAAAACTGCGAACAGTCAATGGTTATCTTTCAGCTGCAATTTTGAATTTAATTGGAATATTCATCATAAGATATGACCTTGTAATTGGAGGAGAAATTGTTCCACTCAGATTAAAAGAGATTCCAGTTACTATTTACAGATTTGCAGAAATGCACAAATTTAATCAATACACTCCATCAATTTATGAAGTTTTAATAGTAATTGGAGTTGTTGCACTATCTGTACTCCTATATACTATTGCAGATTATATTTTAAATTTTAAATTAAAACATTAATGAGAATTGTGGCAAAATTTTTTAGGGGGATAAAATGAAAAAAAGTAAATATAGCTGGGTAATGCTCATAGAAGAAGATAGATGTGTTGGTTGCTTTGCTTGTATGGTTGCATGCAAAGCTGAAAATGAGGTACCAGATGGAGTTTTTAGAAACTGGGTTGTTGAGTTCTCAAAAGGAAAATTTCCTAATCTTTTTGTAAAATTTCAACCTCAACAATGCAATCATTGTGACAATGCACCATGTATAAGAGCTTGCCCAACAGGAGCTTCATTTAAGAGAGAAGATGGAATTGTTAGAATAGATGAGCGTCGATGCATTGGCTGTAAATTATGCATAGCAGCTTGTCCATATGATGCAAGGTATTTAAATGAAGAATATGGAGTTGTAAATAAATGCACATTTTGTGTACAGAGACTTGATTATGGTATTAAACATAATGAGCTTGAAAAATTCTTACCAGCTTGTGTTGAAACATGCCTTGCTGGTACAAGAACTTTTGGAAATATCAATGATAGAAATAGCGAAGTCTTTAAAAAATTAAATTCCAATGATTATTACGTACTCAAAGAGGATCAAGGTACAAAGCCAAGAGTATATTACATTAGAAAAAAATAATCATAGATAAAGGGTGAATTCAACACTGTACATTAATTCTGAATTCACCCCATTATATAAATTCACAGCTCAACGCTCATATAGTTATAGTAGGGGCAATTCATGAATTGCCTACAATTTATTTTAAGTAGAAAGTTGTATTAATAACAACGAATTACTAAATCCTAATCCCTAAATCCCAGATCCTAATTTAACGTTGAACTATGAACTGTAAATTGGTATAAAACCCACTATATTCACCATTCACCAAATTTCCTTATTTTTAAACTTTTTTTGTAGCAATTTTTGAGATTTTATATTAATGAGTAAGGCAAAGGTGAAGAGTTCATTGTAACTATTTTTACAATGGAAGGCTCTTTGATTCTTATGCAAAAATATCTTGAATCAAAAAATTTTTCATTTTAAATACCTTTTAAATAATAACATTTATGGCAATATAAAATATCATAAAATAAATTTCAAAGGAGGGAGATAATGAACTATGAATTTTTAAAAGTTGAATTAAAAGATGCGGTGGCTCTTCTCACCTTAAACAGGCCAGAAGTTATGAATTCTCTAAATTTCGGATTACTTAAAGAGCTTAACCATTTTATTACTGAAGCAAATTTTGAAAAATCAATTAGAGTTATAATAATTACTGGAGCTGGTGAAAAAGCTTTTTGTGCTGGCGCTGATTTAAAAGAGAGAAGAACCCTTTCCCCTGATGAAGTAAAAAGATATATTTTTACAATCAGGACAACATTTACTGCTGTTGAATACTTACCTAAACCTGTTATTGCAGCAGTTAATGGAATTGCTCTTGGTGGTGGTACTGAACTTGCACTTGCATCAGATATTAGAATTGCTTCATCAACAGCTACAATGGGTCTAACAGAAACCTCTTTAGCAATTATTCCTGGTGCTGGTGGAACCCAGAGACTTGTTAGGGCTGTTGGAAAAGGGAAAGCAAAAGAGTTAATCTTTCTTGCAAAAAGAATATCTGCACAGGAAGCATACGAAATAGGAATGGTAAATAAAGTAGTGGAGCCATCTGAATTAATTAATGAAGCAATGGCAATGGCACAAAAAATCTGTGAAAATGGTCCTCTTGCAATTGAGCAAGCTAAAATGGCTATAAATTATGGTAGTGAAACAGATATTTACACAGGTCTTGCTTTTGAAACTCAATGTTACAACAATCTTATTCCAACTAAAGATAGAATAGAAGGATTACAGGCTTTTAAGGAGAAAAGAAAACCTCAATATAAAGGTGAATAATTTGCCAGTTTACGGAAAGTAGAATATTCTGGCAAACGTCTTGCTATTTAATTTCGAAGCTATAATTATCTTTTAATATAGCAATATTTTTATAATTTTAAAGTATAAATATCGCTACACAATATAAAAAAAAAGAAAATTTGTATAAGAAATGATACAAACAAGGAGGAGAAAATGTGGAAATATTTTAAGCAAATGAAAAAGTTTGGTAAACCTTTAAAAGAAAAGCAAAAGGAAAAGATGCAAGAAAGCTATAACAACATTAAGAAAGTAGAAAAAGAAGTTGAAGAAGCAATAGAAAAAGTTAAAAATGCAGGTATTGCAGCAGAAAGATTACACAAAAGAGGTGAAAAAACAGCATGGGAAAGAATAGATTATCTGTGTGATGAATTCTTACCATTAAACACATTATACAACCCTGTTTTTAATAAATATGGCACCACTGGTGTAATTAATGGTCTTGCAAAAATAGCAGGTAAATGGGTTTCATTAATTGCATCAGACAATAAAGTGCTCGCAGGTGCTTGGATACCCGGGCAAATGGAAAATGTGTTTAGGGCTCAAGATATTGCTGAAACTTTGAGAATTCCTCTTGTATGGATATTAAACTGCTCCGGAGTTAGCTTAATTGAGCAGGACGAAGTTTATGCTGGCAGAAGATCAGGTGGTAGGACATTTTTCAGACACGCAGAATTAATTCAGAAAGGTATTCCTGTTATAGTGGGCGTTTACGGAACCAATCCAGCAGGTGGTGGTTATCATGCAATTTCTCCAGCAATTATTTTTGCACATAAAAATGGTAATATGGCTGTAGGAGGAGGCGGTATTGTTAGTGGAATGAGTCCAAAAGGTTATTTTGACGAAGAAAATGCTGAAGCTTTAATTGAAGCAACAAGAAAGTTTAAAGCTGTTCCTCCTGGAAGTGTAAAAATTCATCATGATGAAACTGGTTTTTTCAAAAAAGTTTTTGATACTGAGGAAGGTGTTCTTGATGCAATTAGAGATTATGTTGCAAAATATCCTGCTTATGACAAAGAAATTTTTGCAGTTGATGACCCTAAAGAGCCAGAATTTCCACAAGATGATATTAACTACCTTGTTCCTTTTAATCAGAAACTTGTTTACAATATGGATGAAGTTCTTGCAAGGCTGTTTGATGGTAGCGAACACCTTGAGTATAAGCCAGGTTATGGACCAGAAGTTTACTGTGGACTTGCTAAAATGAATGGACTTCTTGTTGGTGTTATTTCAAACAGACAAGGTTTCTTAGGTGCCAACTATCCTGAGTATGCCAATGGTGAATATATGGGAATTGGCGGTAAGTTGTATAGACAAGGTTTAATAAAAATGAATGAATTTGTTACACTTTGTGGTAGAGATAGAGTTCCTATAATCTGGTTTCAGGATACTACAGGCATTGATGTTGGTGATATTGCAGAAAAAGCAGAATTACTTGGTCTGGGACAATCTCTAATTTACTCTATAGAATCTTCTGAAGTTCCTATGATGTGTGTTGTTGTTAGAAAAGGGACCGCTGCTGCACACTATATTATGGGAGGTCCACAGGGCAACAGAAACAATGCTTTTACCCTTGGGACACCAACCACTGAAATATACGTAATGCACGGAGAAACAGCTGCTGCTGCTGCTTTTGCAAGGAGATTGGTAAAAGAGCGAGATGCAGGTAATTCTATACAACCTGTTATAGAGAAAATGAATGCTCTTGCAAAAGAGTACCATGATAAATCAAGGCCAATTTATTGTGCTCAAAAAGGTTTTGTTGATGAAATTGTTCCATTTGATAATATTAGAAAATATATGGTTGCTTTTGCTGAATGCGCTTATCAAAACCCAGCATCTGTTTGCCCTCATCATCAGATGCTTACACCAAGAACAATTGTTGGCTAAATAATACTTGACAGTTTACGTAATATTTTATATATAAGTTGGAAAATATTAAAGGAGGGTTTATGGCAGAATTAAATTACCCCAAAAAAGTTGTTTTTGGTGATATTACTGTTAGAGACGGTTTTCAACATGAAGAGAAATTTATTCCAACTGAAGCAAAATTATGGGTTTTGGAAGAGCTTATACTTGCTGGAGTTAAGCATCTTGAAGTAACTAATTTTGGACCACCAAAATTTATGCCTCAGTTTAAGGATGCTGACGAACTATTTAAAGCTATTAGAAACAGCAAAAAAGTTAAAGACAAAATTAATGATGTTGTTTTCACAGCTATTACTATTAGAGAGCGTTCAATAGAAAGAGCAATTAATGCTAAAAAAGAGGGTTATGGTCCAGACAGAATATTGCTAATGGTTTCTACAAGTGAATCTCATCATAGAAGAAATTCTGGTCTATCTTTAAAAGAATATTGGGCAATGGCTGAAAAGTATATTAAAATGGCAAGAGATGCTGGATTGCAAGTTTGTGGTACTGTTAGCACTATCTGGGGATGTCCAATTGAAGGTCCTACAGAATTAAAAAAAGCTGTTGAATTTACCCAAAGATGGCTTGATATTGGTGCTACTGATATAGAACATGCTGATCATGATGGCTCTGCTCCACCAAATAAAGTTTATGAATACTTTTCAATGATTATGGATAAGTTACCTAATCCAGACCTTCATATTGCACATTTTCATCAAACAAGAGGATGGGGAACAGCCAATGTTCTGGCGGCACTTCAGGCTGGTATCACACATTTTGAAGGCACTCTTGGTGGAATTGGTGGTCAACCAGCAAACTTTGTAGATGGTGTTCCTGTTCCTGGTACAGGTAAATATTATTACAGAGATCCCAATATAGTTGGTCTTATTCCAACTGAAGATACTCTTGTTATGATGGATGAAATGGGTATTGAGACAGGTATTGATATTGACAGAATACTTGAAATTGGACAGATGGTAGAAAAAATTGTAGGTAGAAGATTGCGTTCAGAATGTATTCGTTCTGGAAGAATTCCAAAATCTTACACAGGAAGATAAATTTTAGCCGGCTTTTAGCCGGCTTTTTTTATTTATTATGAAAAAAATTTTTATATTAATTTTAATACTACTATTTCCTTTGAAAATTTTCTGTATTAATATTGCTACTTCAATTTATCCTTTAGCTGATATAATAAAAAATATATCCCCTGATAATTACAATATTTTTTGTACGATTCCTCCAAATGCAAATCCCCATATCTTTGAGCCAACACCTAAAATAGCTGTTCAATTGAAAAAAGCAGATATATTTATTGGTATTGAAAAAGATTTTGATGGATGGATAGAAAAATTTTTATCAAAAAAATGTAATAAAGTATATTTATTGAATAAAAAACTCAATCCTCACATATGGCTTTCACCTGCCATTATGATAGAAAAAATTAAATTTTTAAACAAAATCTTATGTAAACTTGATAAACAACAGTGTAATATTATCACAGTAAAATCAGAAAACTATTTGAAAAAATTAATAAATGAACATAGCAAATTGCAAAAGAGAATAGAAAAAATTAAATTTAAAAATATAATTCAATACCATCCAGCATGGAATTATTTTGCAAAAGATTTTGGCCTTAATATAGTTGGTACAATTTCAAAAGAGCATGGTGCGAATATTTCATTAAAACATTATCTAAGGCTTATAAATATTGCTAAAAGAAAAAATGTAAAAATAATAGTTGTAGGATTAAAGGGACATAACAATACTGTAAAAAATTTTGCAAAAAGTATCTCAGGAAAAGTTGTAACCCTTGAGCTGTTTGGAAATGAAAAGATAAATTATCTCCATTTAATTAAAAATAATGTGGTCAAAATCGTAAATGCATTAAAAGAGTATTAACCAATCTTTTCTAATATCCCTGCTTCCTTGTATAATTGATTTCCTATTACAAGATTCTGAATTTCATTACTACCTTCAAAAATCTGTGTAATTTTTGCATCCCTCATTAATCTTTCAATATCACCATTTCGATTTGTAGCATAACCACCAAAAATTTGCATTGTGTCAATAGTGGTCTCCATTGCAACATCAGTTGCAAAAGCTTTACTCATTGCAGAAAATTTACTACTTGCCGGGTCCTTTTTATCAAGCATTTTACATGTTTTTTCAGTTAAGCATTCTGCTGCTTCAATATTCATAGCCATTTTTGATAATTTAAACATAACAGCCTGATGCTTGGCAATAGGTTTGCCAAATTGCTTTCTATTAGCAGCATAAACCATTGCCCTGTTAAAAGAATAACGAGCTATACCTATAGCCTGAGCTGCAACAAATGGTCGAGAATTATTCAATGTGTTTAACCCTATTTTAAAACCTTCCCCTTCTCTACCTATTAAACAATCTTTTGAAACTTTAACATTTCTCAATTTTAAATTTCCACATGGAATCCCTCTCATACCAATTTTTTCTTCAACAGATAAAATTTCAAAACCATCACAGCTCTTTTCTATTACAAAACAGCTAATACCTCTTGAACCTTTACGTGCTTCTGTTTTTGCAAAAATAGTATAAAAATCTGAAATACCAATATTTGTAACAAAAACCTTTATCCCTTTTATTATATATCCTTCTCCATTATCACTTTTTTTGGCAATTGATTTTATTGACGCTGCATCAGACCCAGCTTTTGCTTCTGTAAGAGCAAATGCAAATAATTTCTTATTTTCAATAACCTCACCAAAAAATCTCTCTTTCTGCTCTCTACTACCTGTTAACAATATTGGTAATAAACCAGTAGTATGGCATATTACAAGCAATCCAATTGATGCTGAAGCATAAGATAATGTTTCTATAATTTTAGCTGTTTCATAAATGCCAAATCCTTCTCCACCAAACTCTTTTGGAATTATTAAAGAAAAGCACTTTAAATGATGCATTCTTTCACATAAATCATAGGGGAATTCATTTTTAAAATCAATAACTTTTGCCTTTGGCAAAACTTCTTTTTCAGCAAAAATTTTTATCTCCTCTAACTTTTTTTTAAAATTTTCATTTACCATTGAATCAGTGCGCTTCCCCATGTTAATCCACCTCCAAAACCTGTTAAAATAATATTGTCTCCCTTTTTCACCCTTCCCTCACCAATTGCTTCATCAAGAGCAATTGCCATTGATGAAGAGGATGAATTACCATATTTTTCTATGGTTAAATGGAATTTTTCTAAAGGAATATTTATTTTTTTTGCAACATTTTTTATAATTCTATAATTAGCTTGATGAGGAACTACAAGAGATATATCTTCTGCTTTGAGGTTAAAATACTCCATTACCTGAAAACAGCTCTCTGAGAATCTTCTAACAGCAACTCTCATTGAATCGCTTGCATGTATCATTTTTAAATAATGAAGCTTTTTATCTACACTTTCATGTGAAATAGGTGTGGTTTTAGAGCCACCTCCTGGCATTAGGAGATTTTGCCCATTTTTGCCATCAGTATGGATAAAAACCTCCTTTAAAATTGGGGCTCCTTCAAATCTATCTTCAACACTTAAAAAACATCCTCCTGCACCATCACCCCACAATATGCATGTATCCCTATCATACCAATTAACAACTCTGCTCATAACCTCTGATGCAACAACAAGTGCATTTTTAAATGCCCCTGTTCTTAAATATTGCATTGCAACTGAAAGAGCAAAAAGAAATCCTGTACATGCAGCTGTAACATCAAAGGAAACAGCATTAACAGCATCTAATTTAGCCTCAAGCCAATTAGCACCACTTGGACAACAGGTATCAGGAGTAATTGTCGCCATAACAATCAGCTCTATTTCCTCTGAAAAAACTTTGGCTCTATCAAGTATTATTTTAGAAGCTTCATATGCAAGGTCAGAAGCTGCTTCATCTTTATCTGCTATTCTTCTCTCTTTAATACCAGTTCTGGTATAAATCCATTCATCAGAGGTTTCAATATACTTTTTTAAATCATCATTTTTCATTATATTTTTAGGCACATAAGAACCAGATGAAACAAAATAAATTTTTTTATCCATTTCAGCCTCCAAACGCATTTATTCCATACCTAACGCTATTTCTCTAAGCAGGTCTTTTAAAACCTTTCCTGATGGAGATTTTGGAAGAACTTGAGTAAATCTAATCTCCTGCAAGTTTATCCAATCACCAAGGTTATTTTTTATTTTCTCTTTTATTTCATTTTCAAGTTCTGTAATCTGCCATTCTGAAATATTTTTTTCAGGTACACAAAAAGCAGCAAGAATAGAACCTTTACGTGGATGATTATACGATATAACTGAGCATTCCTCTATATCTTTTATTTTAAGTATAGTGGATTCTATTTCAAGCAAACTTATCCTTTTTCCTTCTATATTTATAATGTTATCAATTCTACCTTTTAAGAAAATATACCCATCTTTATCAATATAGGCACTATCACCTGTTATAAAATAATTTTTTTCATTAAGTCTTTTCCAGTAATAATTTTTATAAGTATCAGGATCATTCCATATATTGCGTATAAAGGCTGGATGCGGCTTTTTTATTACAATAGTTCCTGTATTATCATTAGAAAGCTCATTTCCAAATGAATCAACAATAGCTACATCAACTCCTGGAAGTGGCTTTGCTATAGATTCTGGCTTTGGTGCAACAAGACATGGAATGGAGGATATTAATGCACCACCTGATTCTGTTTGAAACCAAATATCAATTACAGGAGTAACTTTGTAACCAAGAACTTTGTAAATCCATTCAAATAATCTTAAATTAACTGTTTCACCAGTAGTGGCTATTAATTTTAAAGATTGCGTATCACCATCTATTTTTTTCTTTAAATTTGCATTCATCAAGTTTCTCAATATATTTGGATGAGTGTACAATTTTGTTATTTTATAGTTTTCTACTATTTCATAAAATCTATGTGCATCTTCATAATCTATTGCACCTTCAAATAGAAAGATTGTACCACCAAGAGATAATGGCCCATAAATACCATAGCTTAAAGTAACTATTGATGAAAAATCAAAGGTACACCAGAAAGTATCTGTTTCATTTATATCAAAGATAAGATTAGTTGTAAAAAATATCCATAATAAATATCCAGCAGTTGTATGAATAAGACCTTTAGGAGTAATCTGGTTGGTTGCTGCATAAATTATAAATAATGGGTCTTCTGATTCAGCATAAATTTTTTTCTGAAGTTTAGCATGATCAAATGGAATAGAATCAATTAACTCATGATACCAAATATCTTTCAGAGGTTTCATTTTAATTTTTCTTTCAGTTCTTTTCACAACAATAACATACTTTACTATACTTTCAATCTGGTTAAAAATTTTGTCAATTTTTGATTTAACCTTATAGTAACCCTCCTCATAACTTCCATCTGCTGTAAGAATAACCTTTGGAGTACAATCTAAAATTCTTTCAAGAAGAGCCTCTGAAGAAAATTTATAATTGTAAATTACATGCACAGCACCAATTTTTGCACATGCCAGCACAGCTATAATTAACTCTGGTAAATTTGGCATAAATATAAAAACCCTATCACCTCTTTTAACACCTAATTCTTTTAACCCATAGGATAATTTACCCACTTCATAAAAAAGTGTCTGGTATGTATAAATTTTCTCTGTTCTGTCAATACCCTGCCAGATAAAAGCTGCTTTATTCCTCTTTGGTGTATCAAGAAATTTTTCAAAAATATTGTAACAAATATCAAGTCTTCCCTTTGTAAACCACTTAAAAAAAGGGAAATTAGAGTCATCAAGAACTTCCCAATAATTTTTGTTCCATTCAATATATTTTTTAGCTAATTTATCAAAAAAATTTTTAAAATCACTACTGTACTCTTCATGAAGCTTTTTAAACTCATCTATTGTAAAGCTTCCCCTTTTAAACTTTCTGCAAAGTATGTTTAAATCTTCTTCTGTAAATTTCATTACCACCTCAAATTCTTTTTAAAAGTTTATTCTGATAAAGGTCATCAAGAGTACTTAATTTATTTCCAAATTTTGAAATTAATTTTATAAAAACTTCTGCTGTGGCAATTGCATCTCCAAGAGCAGAATGCCTATCTTCACATTTTACATGAAACTCTTTCATTAAATAATCAAGGCTAACTTTCTCCTCTGTGTTTGTTAAAAAATTGTAGAGATGTCCTGTATCAATTATATAGTTTGGAAGCTTGACGCCATAATTTTTTTCAAGTTCTACATTTATCATTTCAACATCAAATTTAATGTGATGACCAACTATTACTGTATCTTTTAAAAATTTTAAAAAATCTGGAAAAATTTCTACTAATTTTGGCTTATCCTTTAAATGCTCATCATCAATCCCATGAAACTTTTTTGATTCTTCTGGTATAGGCACTCCAGCATCAACAAAAACATTGTAAATATTGACTATTCGAAATTTTTTAATTTTTACCCCTGCTATACTTAAAATTTTATCCTTCTTTTTATCAAGCCCCGTGGTTTCTGTATCAATTACTGTAAAAGTAATATTTTCCAGATTTATTTTAAGACAATTATTTATACTCTTAGGTGTTAATAATTTTCTAACATAGAGCACAAGTGGATCATCAATCTTTCCTGAATCGTCAGGTTTGCTTTGTAAAATTTTACTAAAAAAACTTTTAATCATTTAAAATGGAGAACCTCCAAAATATCCCATTGCTATATCTAAAAATTTCGAAACTGTTTTTAAAGATTCCTTTAACCTTTCCTGTTTAAACACTGACAAAGATTTTGGATTAATAAACTTATCCAACTCTTCATTATTTTTAGCCTGTTCAATCTGATGTGAAAGAATAATATTTGTCATAATTTCATATGCTTCAAGCACATTTTGAACAGTTTCCTCAGATAAAACATTTAATCGCTCAAGATGCTTTAATCTTGACTTTGTATTTAAATCTGAAATTCCCTTATAAAGTGAAAAAACCCTTGCTATATCCACTATAAACATCAATCCTGTTCTTTTTAAATTAAATTTCCCTTTATATTTACCTTTTTTCTCAGTAATAAAACCTCCAAATATAGAAATTGGCACTGCTTTGTTAGAATCACTCTGTAATATTTGCATTAAAAATGCTGGTCTTAAAGAAATTTTCTTTAAAATAAACTCTCTTAATTCCCAAACCAACTTTTCATCACCAACAAGACAATCAAAATCAAAAAGAATCGTTGACCATCTAACTCCCCATTTACCTGGATTTTCTATCCATTCACTAATATCCTTTTTCCATTCAGATAAAGTTTTACTCATTTCAGGATTGGTCACCATAATATTACCTTCACACTTCTCATATCCTACATAAGCTAAATTCTCCACAAGCATCTTCCCGAATTCGTTTAAATATTCTTTTTCAATATCTGTAATTTTATCTGATATTATAAATCCATTGTCCTGATCAGGATCAAGGGACATCTCCCTTCTACCACCACTACCCATTACTATTAATGCATGGGGAATATTTTTTACATTAATTCTTAATCTGTTATTTTCAAAAAAAACTTTTGCTGAAATTTCATAAACTTTTCTCTGAATTTTTAGATGGATTGAAGATAGAATTGTTAACACATCTGAAATATAACGGGTATTTTCTATTAAATTATCTGCTATTTTGTACAAATTTTTATGGATTTCCTTAAGGTCGTTCAAATTATCAGCATTATCAATATGAGTTTCATATAGCGTGGCACTTTTAAAAAGAATTCTTAAAATATCTTTTGAAGAAATAATCCCCACAGGAGTTAATTTTTCACATACAACAGCATAATCTTCATCTTTAGACTGCATTTCATACAAAGCCTCAAGAAGCGGATACTCTGGTGGTAAATGCACAGGAAATCTATCAATAAAATCTTTAGCTGTTAATTCATTAACCTTTTTTTCTGGAAATTTATCAAAAAATTTATGAATTAAATTTTTAGAAGTTATTAATCCTGCAAGTTCATTACTGCTATTAATAACTACAAGAGAGCCAACTTTGTTCTCTCCCATCTTTTTTACTGCCTGCAAAAAAGGTGTATCAAGTGGAATAGAAATAATAGGAGAAGTCATGTAAGAACCAATTGGTCTATATGTTGGCGTATAAATTTTTTCCCTTGTGTCAACTTTAATCTGGGATAATCTTTCATCTATTTTTTTCTGAAAAAAATCTTTAAATTGGGGATACTCCCCAATTAATCTGTAAATTCAAATATCTGGCAGAAAAATAACCTCTGAATCTTCAACACATGTAGCTGTAACAGCATAAGTCCTTCTTCCAATAAAGGCTGTAATTCCAACTATATCATTCTTTTCAACAAAGTAGGAGAGACCAGTATCTGGATTAACAACCTCTATCTTTCCTTTAATTATTAAATACAGACCTTTGTGGCATGGCTCACCTTTTCTTAAAATTATATCACCAGCTTTAAAACTTAAAATATCTGTTCGCTCACAAAGCTCTTCAATCCTAAAATCATCAATATCCCTTATAAAAGGGAATTCCTTTAAAACCTGTTTTATTCTATTATGTTTGCTTTCCATTTTCTATCTTCTCTATTTTAATTTTTAATCTTTTTCTTGCACCTTCATTATAAATTGCAAACCCAAATGCAAAAATACTTAAAATCATAAGCTCTCCAACATGCTTAAAAATATTTTTAGTAATCATCAAATCAGCAGCCATTGATAAAAAACCTATAGCAATGCTAACATAAAATATCATATCTCTTATTTTTAAAGCTTTTTTTAATTTTTCCAAATTTTCACTATTATCACCATCTTTACTCATTATTTGCTCCATTTATATATTTTAAAGCTTTTTTGCCAATATCAGTTCTAAAATGAACATTATTCCATGAAATTTTATTAACAGCTTCATACGCTTTATCAATTGCTGTATTAATAGTTGGTGCAAGAGCAGTAACTCCTAAAACCCTTCCCCCATTAGTTACAATTTTACCATT
Source organism: uncultured bacterium (assembly GCA_964543655.1). Taxonomy (GTDB): domain Bacteria; phylum DYJV01; class DYJV01; order DYJV01; family DYJV01; genus CAZBLP01. Next base: position 20,659 of record CAZIZE010000015.1, on the reverse strand, counting down.
ATGAAACTTTGTTCCTGCATGAAAAACTATTACATTTTCCATTTTATCAACTTCATCAAGGCCATTTATTTCAATCCCTTTCTCATACTTTTTAGGGTAACCACCAGAGGCCATTACAACACACACAGAAGCATCTTGACTCCATTTAACACTATTTTCTACATCTTTTAAATTACCTTCAATTGAGGCATTTATTATTTCAATTAAATCAGATTCTAATCTTGTAAGTAAAGGCTGTGTTTCCGGGTCACCAAACCTACAGTTAAATTCAAGAACAAATGGCTCTTCATTTACAATCATCAAACCAGCATAAATTACTCCTTTGTAATCTATTCCTTCCTGCTTAAAACCATTTAAAAGTGGTTTCATAACCCTATCCATAATTTTTCCATAAATCTCCTCTGTAACAACAGGTGCTGGAGAATACGCACCCATTCCTCCAGTATTTGGCCCCTCATCATTGTTAAAAACTGGCTTATGGTCCTGAGAAGAATCAAATGGTAAAATTGTTTCTCCATCTGTAATAGCTATAAATGATGCTTCTTCTCCAACAAGACAATCTTCAATCACTACTTTATCTCCTGCATCACCAAAAATCTTTTTATCCATAATATCTATCAGGGCTTTTTCCGCATCTTCATAATTTTTGCAAATAATCACACCTTTTCCAGCTGCAAGGCCATCAGCTTTAACAACCACAGGGTATGCAACTTCTCTTATATATTCCTTTGCCAAGTTCAAATTATCAAAAACTTTAAAATCAGCAGTTGGAATATTATACTTTTTCATTAAATTTTTAGAAAACACCTTACTCCCTTCAAGAATAGCCCCATCTTTAGTAGGTCCAAAAATTTTCAAATTATTTTTTTCAAAAATATCAACAATTCCCCTAACAAGAGGGTCCTCTGGTCCAACAACTGTAATATCAATATTGTTACGTTTAGCAAAATCTAAAAGCGCATCTATATCTGAAGCTGCAATATTTACACATTCAGCATGCTTTGAAATACCTGCATTACCAGGTGCACAGTATATTTTTTTCACATCAGGATTCTGGCTAATCTTCCATACAAGTGCATGCTCTCTGCCACCACCTCCAACAACTAATACTTTCATAACACCTCCTGTAAATTATTTTTTTAGATGTTTTTCTAAATATTCTGATATTGTTCTATCATATTCACTTATAGCTTTAAAAACTTTAGCTGCAAGGTAGAGTCTGGTTTCATATGAAACATCTCCACTATCTTCTAATTCTGATAAAACTTTTTCATAATCCAATGGATCTATAACAACAACAACATATTTAAAGTTTTTAGCTGCTGCTCTAATAAGAGTGGGGCCACCAATATCAATATTCTCAATTGCATCGTCAAAAGTTGAAGCAGGGTCTGAAATTGTTTTATAAAATGGATACAGATTAACAACAACCATATCTATCATAGCAACATTATTCTCCTCTGCCTGCAACATATGCTCTTTATTATCTCTAATGGCAAGTATTCCACCATGCACCTTAGGATGCAAGGTTTTAACCCTACCATTCATCATTTCAGGAAAGCCTGTGTATTCAGAAACATCTTTTACTTTCAAACCACTTTCTTTCAAGACCTTAGCTGTCCCCCCTGTTGAAAGTATTTCTTCAACACCAAGATTTACTAACTTATTAACAAACTCAACAACACCTGATTTATCAGAGACACTAACTATGATTCTTTTTATCTTCATGTAACTCCTCCAGAATTGATTTAGAATAGACTACCCCTTATATTACACCCTTAACTTAATATTCTTTTTTTTTCAAGAAATTTATTTTTATACAAAATCCATTCAGTGATTGGCAAACAATAGATTAACACCACCTTATACAAAACCAAATGTAAAATCCTTCAGTAATTTTTTTACAAGTGCTCCTATTTATCATAAAAGCTGTCATTTTGAGGGCTTCAGCCCGAAAAATCTCTTGATTCAAGGTTGGTTTTGTATTACATATTTATTTAAACCACAAAACAAAACCTTTCACTCCCATTCTGCATCATTCTATCCCCATTTTATTGTATACAATTTTATACTTTTAAGTTTATGAATACAATTTTATACAGTATATTTTTTTAAACAAATATTTTTTTATAGAAAAATCTGCAAATTTATTTTATTTATTCCAACAAATATTTAAACAGTTATATGGCACAACCCTTGCAAGCAAATTAATTTGACAATTATGCATTTAAAAAAGAGGAGTATAAAATGAGGTATGCAGAAACAGGATATTATTTAGAAATTGACCTTTCCAAAGGTACAATTGAACGAGTAGAAAGCGACCCGCAATTGACAGAGCTTTATCTTGGTGGCCTGGGAACTAATGCAAAAATTATCTGGGATAGAGTGCCTCCAGAAATAGAGCCCTTTTCAGAGGATAACTTAATAATTTTTAGTGCTGGTTTATTATGTGGCACTCCTGCTCCTGGAGCTAACAGAACAATGATTACATCAATCTCCCCTCAAACTGGACTGCTTGCATTCTCCATGATGGGAGGATATTTTGCACCTGAGCTAAAATATGCTGGATATGATAAAATTATAATTAAAGGTAAATCCCCCACCCCTGTATACTTATGGATTCACAACAATCAGGTTGAGCTAAGAGACGCATCTCATCTTAAAGGAAAAAGTACATACGACACAATTACCACTTTAAAAAAAGAGCTTGATGAGCCTTATGCACAAGGTCTTGCAATTGGTCTTGCTGGTGAAAATAGAGTATATTTTGCATCAATTGAAACAGAGACAAGCAGCGCAAGTAGATTGGGACTTGGTGCAATTATGGGAGATAAAAACCTCAAGGCAATAATGGTTAGAGGTACAAAAGATTTAAATATAGCAGAACCTCTCCCATTTATGGAAGAATCCACTAAAATTCTTGATTACATAAACCATAGACTTGAAAACCCTTTGCCCGGAATACCCGGAATTCTTTCAATGATAGGCTCACCACAAGAAATGGCTGTTCACGATGAAAAATGGCACACTATAAGTTTTGCATGGGGAAATGCTCGATACAGAAGGAAAGATTTCTGGAATGATGAAATAGAAGAGCAGTGGCGAGAGACAATGGAAAATGCAAGAAAAAAATTAATTGGTTGTTACAATTGCCCTGCAAAATGCCACGGTATACTTGAATTACCGGGATTTCCTACTTATGTAATGAAATGTTTCTCCAAATTAACATACGTTATGGCTGCTATGGCTGATGATCTTGAGTTTGGTATAAAAATCGCATCTCTTGCCCAGTCCTACGGTATCGATGGTTACACAGCTCCACAGGTTATGGCTTTTGCTGTTGAGCTGTATGATGATGGAATTTTAACAGATAAAGAGCTCCCTAATTTCCCAAAGGATAATAGAGAAAGATTTTTCTACTTACTTGATATGATTGTTAAACGAGAAGGAATAGGTGATATTCTTGCAAAAGGTGTTTACTGGGCAGCAAGAGAAATCGGCAAAGGTGCTGAAAAATATGATCATAACACAATTAAAAAACATGAACAAATTCCAATTAAACTTGGCATGCTTAACCCAATATACTACCTTATGTGGTCAACTGGTGAAAAAATTAATATTACTCAAATTGAAGGTCAAATACCTCAAGCACCATTAAAAAAAGAGGACAGGGAAGAATTTGTTAGAGATTGGGTACATATTCCAACTGGAAAAGAGGAAAGGTTTAAAAATTTCATACTTGAATGGGGAGATGAAGGTAAAGTATTCCCATTCTGGCCTTCAATTGATTTAGTATGCGAACTTGTTGAATGGCAGGAAATTATGCATTACATAGATGATTGCCTTGGATTATGTGCTGGACTGTCCTCATTTCCATTAAAACCAGCATATCATATCCATAATCTTCCACTTTTTGTAAAATATGGCACTGGCCTTGATTTTGATGAAGACAAATTATGGGAAGCAGCAACAAGGGTAAGAACCTTAATCAGAGCAATTAATTTTAGAGAAGGCTTAAGAAGAGAAGATGAAAAACCTCCAGAGGATCATTGGAAAAAAAGATTTCCAGAGTATGAAGCAAAACTTCTTGAAGAGTATTATAAATATAGAGGATGGAACAAAGATGGTGTTCCAACCAAAGAAACTCTTTACAAATTAAAGCTTGATTATGTGTACGATGAATTAGTGGAAAGAGGTATTTTAAAAGAATCTGAAGAAGAAACAAAGTGAAAGGAGAATTCACTGTGAGCAGCAATAAAAAAACAAGGATAATCAAAACAATAAAGGTTGACATTGAAAAATGTATTGGATGCAAATCTTGCGAAATAGCATGCGCTGCTTTTCATGCCACACCCAAGTATAGCAGCATAAACCCTGCAAGATCCAGAATTAGAGTTATTAGAGATGAGTTGAGAAATGTTTTTTTACCAATAAGAGCTGGAGCTTACACCAAATCTGAATGTGCAGGTAGACCTTCCTATATTATAGATGGTAGAGAGTATGGTGAATGTAATTTTTGCAATGCATCATGCCCTGCAAGAGAGCTTTTTAAAGAACCAGACTCTGGATTACCACTTAGATGCGATATGTGCGAAGATGATCCTGATCTTGAAAAACCAATGTGCGTGCAGTGGTGTAAATTGGATGCTCTCATTTATGAGGAAAGAGAAGAAGAGTATGATGAAGAGGTTGAGTTAAATGAAATGGAAGTTGCTGTTGAATCTTTAATTGACAAATATGGCATTGAAAAAGTTATTGACAGCATTGCAAGAATAACCAAAAAGACTCAAAAATGATTATGAATTAAAGAGAGGAGCTCATAACAGTGGAAACTGTAACACCTTTCAAGGAAATAGTAGAAGAGATCAGGGATAGTGGTGGAGAAATTTCCAAATTTTGCTATCAATGTGGTATCTGCGATACTGTATGCCCATGGAATAAAGTTAGAAATTTCAGTATTAGAAAAATAATGAATGAATCAAATTATGGTGTTTTTCAGATAGAAAGTGAAGATATTTGGTTCTGCACCACATGTGGCAGGTGTGTTCAGAGATGTCCAAGAGGAGTAAATCAAATTGAAGTAGGAGTTGCACTTAGAAGGATTGGTACAGAATATCAGGTATTTCCACCAGCTGTCAAACCTGTTAAAACCATTATTGGTGGTCTTGTTGCTGAGGGTAATCCATTTGGTGAGGAGAGAAAATTAAGAGGTAAATGGGCAAAAGGAACACCTGCAAAAAGTTTTTCTAAAAGCAAAGAGTATCTTTACTTCCCATGCTGTTATCCAAGCTATGATAAAAGATTAAAAAATGTGGCAATAGCCACAGCTAATATTTTGAAAAAAGCCAATGTTAGCTTTGGAATACTTGGCAGTAAAGAAAGTTGCTGCGGTGAAAGTATCAGGAAAACAGGTGATGAAGAGCTTTTTCAAAATTTAGCAAAAGAAAATATAAAGACATTCATTGATAATGGTGTTAAAAAGATTTTAGTTTCCTCTCCACACTGTTATCATACTTTTAAAAATGAATATCCAGAATTTATGGTTAACTTTGAAATAACTCATATAACAGAGTTAATATGCAATTTAATTCAATCAGGGAAATTAAAAATCAATAAAGCATTAAATAAAAAAGTTACCTACCATGATCCCTGTTATCTTGGACGACACAATGGAATAATTAATGAACCAAGAGAAATATTAAAAAGCATTCCTGAGCTTGAACTTGTTGAAATGGAAGAGTATGGGATAAATAGCCTCTGCTGTGGTGGCGGCGGTGGTAGAGTTTGGATGGAAACAGCCAAAGAGGAACGTTTTTCTAATTTAAGACTTGAACAAGCTGTTAAAACAGGTGCTGAAATTTTAATAACAGCATGCCCTTACTGTATCTCCATGTTTGAAGACAGTAGAGTTGTTATGGGACTTGAAGATAAAATAGAGATTAAAGATATTACTGAAATTTTAATGGAAGTAATTTAATTTATGGAAAATCTTACAAAATCATTGGAAGGTTTTGCATTTTTTAATAAAAAGTGGGAAAAGCTTAATATTAAAGCGCCAAAAGAGATTAAACTTCAGATTTATATTAATAATTCCCGATTTGTTAGCATACTGGCAACACCACATAAATTAAAATATCTTGTTATTGGATTCTTATTTGCAGAGGGGATTATTAACAATTTAGTTGATATTACTGATTTTAAAATTGATAATAAAAATTATATAGCTTACATTCAGTTAAAAAAAAATATTAAATTACCAGATGGTAAAATTCTCACCTCTGGCTTTGGCAAGGGTACAATGTTTAAAACAGAAGGAACTATTGTTAAATCTGCATTAAAAATAGAACCAGAAAAAATATTCTCATATGTTGAAGATATGTATGCAAGAATGGAAATTTACAAAATTAGTGGTGGAATTCATGCATCAGCTCTTGCTGATAATGATAAAGTTATAACTGTTGCAGAAGATATAGGACGGCACAATACTTTTGATAAGATTTTAGGTGAAGCTGTTTTAAAAAATATTAACACAGAGGATAAAATTATTTTAACAACAGGTAGAATTTCCACAGAAATGTTACTAAAAGCATCAAATATGAATATCCCTATTACGTGCACTTTGAAGATTCCTACTGAGAATGCAATTGCTATTGGAAAAGAATTGGGAATTACTTTAGTAGGTCATATTAAGGAGAGAAAACTTGTTGTATTTACATACCCTGAGAGATTGGGTTATAATTCATAAGATAGAAAAGAGTGGAGGTAGTTTAAAGTGAAAATTGAATCTATAGAAGGTCAACTTCTAATAGAGAAATTAAAAGAGAGAAATTTTGGCGATGTAATGGTTGTTGGTGGTGGAATCAGTGGCATTCAAGCCTCTCTTGACCTTGCTAACTCTGGTTTTAAAGTTTATCTTGTTGAGAAATTACCAGCTATTGGTGGGCATATGGCTCAACTTGATAAAACTTTTCCAACAAATGAGTGCTCCATCTGAATTCTTTCACCAAAACTGGTCGAGGTCGGCCGGCATCAAAATATTGAAGTGTTAACATATACAGAGATTGAAGATGTTAAGGGCACAAATGGAGATTTTAAAGTAAAGCTCCGTAAAAAGCCACGTTACATTATAGAGGATGAATGTACTGGTTGTGGCACCTGTGTTGAATATTGCCCAATAAAGATTCCTGATCCATTTAATCAGGAACTTAATATGAATAAAGCTGTGCATATATACTTTTCTCAGGCAATACCACTGATTAGCTACATAGATGAGGATAACTGCCTCTATCTAAAAGAAAATAAATGTGGTATTTGTGAAGCTGTTTGTGAAAATGGTGCAATAGATTTTACACAGCACGAAGAAGAGCTTGAGGTAAATGTTGCATCTATTATTTTTTCAACAGGTTTTGAACCATTTGACCCAACTCTTCGTGAAGAGTACTGTTATGGTAAATATCAAAATATTGTTACAAGTATGGATTTTGAAAGAATTTTAAGCTCAACTGGCCCTTATGAAGGGGAAATTTTAAGACCTTCAGATTTAAAACATCCAAAGAAAATTGCCTGGATTCAATGTGTTGGTTCACGTCAAGTATTGGAAGGAGCACATAGTTACTGCTCTGCTGTATGTTGTACATATACTCAGAAACAATTAATGCTTACCAAAGATCACTATCCAGATGTGCAATGTACTATTTTTCATAATGACATCAGAGCTTATGGAAAAGATTTTGAAAGATATTATGAAAGAGCTAAAAATCTTCCTGATGTTAGATTTATTAGAAGCTACGTTACTATAACAGGTGAAAATCCTGAAAATAAAAATATTAAAATAAGATACTCTACCCCAAATGAAGGGGTTAAAGAGGAAGAATTTGAAATGGTGGTATTAAGTGTTGGTCTTACACCAGCAAAAGATGCTAAAATAATAGCTGAAAAATTTGGAATAGAATTAAATGAACATGGTTTTTGTCAGACTGAAAATTTTAATTTAATAAAAACCAGAAAACCAGGAATATTTGTTACAGGAGCTTTTCAGGGACCTGTTGATATTCCAGAAACTGTTTTTACTGCAAGTGGTGCTGTATCTCAATGTGGAGAGTATCTCAATTTCAGACGAAATAAATTAACAGAGGATAGAGTGTATCCACCTGAAAGGGATGTCTCAGGAGAGGAGCCACGAGTTGGTATATTTGTCTGTCATTGTGGTGCTAATATTGGTAGGGTTGTTGATGTACCACATGTTGTGGAATTTTGCAAAACTTTACCCTATGTTGTTCATGCTCAGGAGCAGCTCTTTTCATGCTCAACAAGTTCTGCACAAGAAATTACCGATGTTATTAAGGAGAAAAATTTAAACAGGGTAATTGTTGCAGCTTGCAGTCCACGTAATCTTGAAGCTACTTTCAAAGATTCATTAAGAGAAGCAGGCATAAATCAATACTTTGTAGATATGGCAAACATTAGAGAGCATTGCTCATGGGTTCACTCAAAAGAGAAGGAAGCAGCTACAGAAAAATCAAAAGATCTAATTAAAATGTCTCTTGCAAGAGCACTCCACCTTGAACCATTACAGGAAATAGAGCTTTCTGTTAATAAAAATGTTCTTATTCTTGGTGGCGGAGTTGCTGGAATGACAACAGCCCTTAGCATTGCTAAGCAAGGGTTTGATGTTTATCTTGTTGAAAAGGAGAAAGAGCTTGGTGGTAAAGCAAACTCTCTCTATTACACTATTGAAGGGTTTGATGTTCAAAAATTTTTAAACCAGCTTAAAGCAGATGTTTACAAGCATCCTTTAATACATGTTTACACTAATGCAACAATTGAAGAGGCATCAGGCTATATTGGAAATTTTTCTACAAAAATAAAATCTAATGGATTTACAAAAGATATTATTCATGGTGCTACTGTTATTGCAACAGGGTCTGTTGAGTATAAACCTGATGAATATTTTTACAATGAAAGTGAAAATGTACTTACCCAATCTGAATTAGAATCAAAAATTGCTATTAATGAAGAATCTTTATCCAATATTGAATCAGTTGTAATGATTCAGTGCGTTGGTTGCAGAAATGAGGAGAGAAATTACTGCTCACGAATTTGTTGCTCACAGGCTGTAAAAAACGCAATAAAGCTTAAAGAAATTAATCCTGATATGGATGTATACATTCTTTACAGAGATATGAGAATGTATGGTTACAGGGAGGATTATTACAGAAAAGCTGCTGAAATGAATGTAAGATTTATTAGATATGAGCTGGAAAACAAGCCAGAAGTTAAAATGGAATCAGATAATTTTAAACTCTATGTTTATGAACCTATTATTGGTAAAAACCTTGAAATAGATGCAGATCTTATTATATTATCAACTGCTGTTGTGCCTTCAGATGAAAATATAGAAATAGCACAACTTTTTAAAGTTGGTTTGAGTCCTGATGGATTCTTTCAGGAAGCACATGTAAAATTACGACCTGTTGATTTTAGCTCAGATGGCGTTTTCCTGTGTGGCTCAGCACACTATCCAAAACATATTCAGGAAGTTATTAATCAGGCTTATGGAGCAGCAGGAAGAGTAATCACCCTGATTTCCCATGACAAAGTAACTGTTTCCGGTGCTGTGTGCAGTATTAATGAGGATAAATGCATGGGTTGCGGAGCATGTGTGGAAGTCTGCAATTACGATGCGTTAGAGCTGGTTACTGTTAAAAAAGTTAAAAAAGCAAGGGTTAATCCAGTTCTTTGCAAAGGTGACGGCCTTTGCAACTCTAAATGCCCTACAGGTGCAATAACCATTAAACATTACACTGATGAGCAGATAATTAATGAAATAGACGGGCTATTTGGAACCATACATTAGAAAGGAGTTAATAAAACATGAGTGCAGCAGTTAAATTTAAGCCTAAAATAATTGGTTTTGTATGTCACTGGTGAGGTTATGGAGCTGCAGACCTTGCTGGAGTTTCCAGAATACAATATTCCAACGAAATAAGATTAATTAGGGTTATGTGCAGTGGAAGGGTTGACCTTTCCTTTGTATTCAAATCATTTTTAAATGGTGCTGACGGAGTATATATTGGTGCATGCAAGCTTGATGAGTGCAATTATACTACCAATGGCAATTATCATGCACTAAATATGGTTTTACTCTGCAAAAACATTTTAAGGTATAATGGTATTAATCCAGATAGGATTAGAATAGAATTTATGTCAGCTGCTGATGGTAATAAATTTGCAGACACTGTTGATGATTTTACAAAAAAAATTAGAGAGATTGGTAAACTTGGCATAAGTGAAGGCTTTACAGATGAAGAAACAAAAGCTAAATTTAACTCTCTTTTAAAACTAACACCTTACATAAAAATTTGTAAAAGAGAAAAACTTGGCACACCACTACTTGATCCAGAAAAAAGGGAGAATTTTTTTACTGTAGAAGAAATTGAAGATATGTTCAACACTGTTCCTTCATACTATATAGAACCTGATAAATGTAAAGCATGTGGTATCTGCTCCAGAAGATGTCCGGTGGATGCAATTAACGGTGGCAAAAACCTTGTTCATATTATTAATCAAGAAAAATGTATTAAATGTGGCACCTGCTTTGAAGCATGCCCATTTGATTCTATTTCTAAATTAATCGGAAAAGAAGCACCTCCTCCTATTTCTGAAGATAAAAGAATTATAAAAAGAGATAAAAAAAGAGGAGCTTAAAAACTCCTCTTTTTTTATTTAAAATTCAAAAGAAAGGGGGAAGGGGCAAAAAACCCCCAAATTAGGCAGAATTACTTTTGTGGCTTACCTAAAACTCTTTCAAAAACTTCCTCATCCATAAGCTCTGCATTTGCAATAGCCCTTCTGTATTCAATAAAATCAATAGTATCTTGACCAGTAATCTTTTTAGTATTAAATGCAGCAAAACCAAGATATGCTTCACACATCATATTTGCAGCAAGCCAATGTCTGTTAGGTAATTTCATTTGATCCCAGAAGAATTTCTTTTTAGCTCTAACACTATCAATTGATTTCATTAAACAGCCTGGGAATAGATTTGCAAATCTCCAAACAATTTCATTAACAGCTTCATCAAGCAAGCTTAAATCTGTTTCACACTCTTTCATTAATGCTTTTGCAGCTTTTGCTTCTTCACCTGTTTTAAATTCACCATATACAATTTCACCATCTTTAATGTATTCATCTGTGTAAACAAGAGGATTTCTAATAAATTTACCATCTTTTTTAAGAACAGGAACAACTTTAGTTACAAGTCCTAACCTTTTCATTTTGTACGCACTCCACATTTCACAGGAAATACAGTTGTACATTGCATCTTCCATTGAGAGATACCATGGTAAAAAGTCTGAAGAACCACCGTCAGGAGCAGAGCCATGTTTTGGACCAGCCTGACCAAGAACAGCTGTATCAGATACTATTGCAAGATCACATGCCATACCAATTTCTTGACCACCGGCAACTCTCATACCATTAACCCTACAAATTGTAGGTTTTTTACAATTTAAAATTGCATCAACCATTCCATTGAAAAGATCCATATACTCGCCATATTCATTTGGTCTTCTGCTGTAATATTCAGAGTACTCTTTTGTATTACCACCAGTACAGAAAGCTTTATCACCAACTCCTGTGAAAACTGCTGCAACAACACTTCTATCACCAGAGGCAGCACCAAAACCAGCAATAACACCTTTAACCATTTCTGTTGTGTAAGAATTGTACTGTCTTGGATTATTTAACCAAATCCATGCAACATAGAGTCCATCCACTGGATTGCCATTAGCATCAAGAAGTGGTCTCTTTTCATACACAACACATGGAGCATCATCAAAAGTTCCCCAATATTGATCTCCAAATAACCTATGATCCTTTACTTCATTATCTCTTGGTAACCATTCTAAACCCATAAAAACCTCCTTTAATTTTTTTGCTCTTTTATTCAAAATCTGGCTTTAAAACTATTCTTCTCATAATTTTACCACTATGAGCTTCTTCAAAAGCTTCTTTAATACTACTCATTGGTCTTACATCAACAAATGGCTCCATTGCAATTTTACCTTCATTTACAAGTTGAAGAACATTATTGTAATACTTTGGTAAGCATCCCCAAGTACCTATAATATCAGCATCAAATGCCATAACTTTTGAAAACATAAATTCAATTTTATGCATTCCATAACCAACAAGTATAAGTTTACCAACAAATGATAACAGGTCAAGCCCAAGTGTCTGACCAAATTTTGTACCTGTTACTTCAAAAATTTTCCAACCATAGTTGTGAGGAATTTTATTCTCTTTGCAATAAGCTTTTAATTCATTTTTAATATCTTTAGTTGTTTTATCTCTTGTGTTAATTGTATAATCACAACCATACTCTTTGATTCTTGCAAGCTTTTCTTCATTTCTTGCCATACCAACTACCACAGATGCACCTAATGCTTTTGCCACTTGAACCATATATGTTCCAACACCACCTGTTGCACCAATAACAACAACTCTATCTCCCTCTTTAAGATCCGCTCTAACTGCTGCTTGATAAGGAGTTGTAACAGCATCAGCAACAACTGCAAGCTTCTCAAGTGGGAATTTTCTTTCATTTACAATACAAAGATCATCACCTGGTACTGGAATATGGCTTGAGAAACCTCCATATATCCCAAGGCTATTTCCAGGCATTTTCTGAAACAAACATCTGTTACCTCTGCCAGATTTACAAATTTCACATTCATTACATGGCATAACAGCAGGAATAATAACCTCTTTACCAATCATATCACCTTTGTTTTTTCCAGCTGCAACAACAACACCACTTATCTCATGTCCAAGAGTAAGAGGTGGTTTACATACAGTTGGAACACCATCATAAAAATATCCAAGATCAGTATGGCATACACCACATCCAGCAACTTCAACAAGAACATCATTGTCAGCTAATTCTGGAACAGGTATCTCTTTTAATTCTAATTTACCTGGCTCTACCATTTGCCAGGTTTTAATTTTATCAGGAACCTTACAATGACTACAACTCATAACTTCCTCCTTTATATTTGATTATTTATGCGTCCACACAGGTTTTCTCTTTTCAAGAAAAGATTTTAAACCTTCTTCAGCATCTGAAAGCTTCATTAATTTATTTAAATAAATATCCTCTATTACAGGTAACCCTTCTTTAAAATCAAGATTTCTCACTTTATTAAAAGCCTCTTTTGTAACTTTTAATGCACTGCCACTTAAATTTGAGTAGATAGCTATAAATTTTTCAAGCTCTTCATTAAAATTAGCAATTGGAACAACTTTATTAACAAGACCAATATTAAGAGCTTCCTCTGCTTTTATAACTTCACCACCAAGAATAATTTCAAAAGCTTTTTTAGTAGGTATAATTTTAGGAAGAACAAGCAGTGCTATTGGTGGAAAAACTGCAAGTTTAATTTCAGGCTGTCCTATTTTAATATTGTCAGCAGCAAAAATCATATCACAAAAAATTGCTACTTCACAGCCACCACCAAGAGCAGCACCCTTAACAGCAGCAATTGTAACACCTTTAAAATCAGCAAGCCTTTTAAAAATACCATGAAAAACCTCTATCATTTCATCAACTTTATCATCTGTATGATCTGCAACATCAACACCAGCAGAAAAAGCCTTTTCTCCTTCTGAGCCTAAAACAAGAATATCTATATTTTCATCTTTATTAACTTCATCAAGAGCTACATTCATCTCTTTCATTGTGGGAATATCAAGTACATTGTAAGGTGGCTTGTTGATATTTATAAAAGCTACTCTCTCTTTTTTTTCAAATTTAATAAATTTATATTCCATATTTCCCTCCCAATAATGTTAATTGTTCAAGGTTCAAGGTTAGCAATTTTAATAGTGAAATTCAAAATATAAATTGGTAATTAATCAATAATCAATATATAAAATTCTCTGTAAATTACCTTCACCACCAATAACTAACTCTGCACTAAATATATTGCCCTCCATCAACCTTGATTACTTCACCTGTAATGTGTCCACCTTCATCAGAAGCAAGGAAAACAACAAGATTTGCGATATCTTCAGGCTTTCCAGCCTTTTTCAATGCACTTTCATTAATAGCAACCTGCTTAAATTCATCAGGCATTGATTCACCCATTTCAGTAAGAATAAAACCAGGAGCAACTGAATTAGCAGTAATTCCATACTTTCCAAGATCTTTTGCACATGCCTTTGTTAAACCAATTACCCCACCTTTTGCAGCAGAGTAGTTGGTCTGTCCAAATTTTCCTCTTAAACCATTTATAGATGTTATTGTGATTATTCTACCACTTTTCTGCTCTCTCATATATGGTGCAACTGCACGGATATAGTTAAAAGTCCCTTTTAAATCAACCTCTATTACTCTATCCCACTGCTCCTCTGACATTTTCCAGATAACACCATCCCAGTTCATTCCAGCATTTGTAACAAGAATATCAATTTTTCCAAATTCATCAACAACCTTTTTAACCATTGCAATTGCATCGTCAAACTTTGATACATCAGCCTGCACAGCAATTGCTTTTTTGCCAGCATTTTTAAGCTCTTCTACAAGTTCCTCTGCTTCTTTGGCACTTTTTCTATAATTTAATGCAACAGCAGCACCTTGAGCAGATAATTTTTTAACAATAGCTTTACCAATACCTCTTGTGCCACCTGTAACTATTGCAACTTTCCCTGTTAAATCAAGCATTTCTATCCTCCTGAGGAGATTGTTTTTAACTTTCTCTTTTTATTATTATTCCCATTGTAGCACCGCCACCACCACAAATTGCAGCGCAACCAATTTCTTTGTCAAGTCGCTTTAATGCGTAATATAATGTAACCACTATTCTTGCTCCTGAGCAACCAGTTGGATGGCCAAGAGCTATAGCACCACCATTTACATTTAATTTATCAATATCCAAATTTAATTGCTTAACATTTGCAAGCACCTGTGATGCAAAAGCTTCATTTATTTCAAAAAGGTCAATATCATCTATGGTCATTCCTGCTCTCTTTAAAACTCTTGGTATTACAACACCTGGCCCTTCTCCCATAAACTTTCCATCAACAGCGTATGATGCCCAGTCAATTACTGAAAAAAGAGGTTTAACACCCTTTTCTTCTGCTTTCTCTCTTGTCATAGCCACAAGCATTGCAGCACCATCTGTAAGTCCACATGAATTACCAGCAGTAACAAGCCCATCCTTTTTAAAAGCTGGCTTTAACTTTGCAAGTGCTTCCATATTGGTCTCTGGTCTAATGGACTCATCTTTATCAAAAATTATCTCAGGTGTTTTCCTTGTAGCAGGAACAACAACTGGAGTAACTTCTTCATCAAAATATCCCTTTTGTTGAGCTTCATAAGCTAACCTATGGGATCTAACAGCATATTCATCCATCTCCTCTTTTTTAATACCCCATTTTTCAGCAACATTTTCAGCTGTCATCCCCATACTAACAAGAGCAACTGGATCTTGAGAATCACTCCAACCATCTTCAAGCACTTTATCACCCATTCTAAAACCATTCCACCTAACATTTCTCAATAAAAATGGTATGGTACTCATAGATTCCATACCACCTGCTAAAACAATGTCACCCTGCTCAAGAACAATCTGACTCACTGCCATTGAAATTGCTTTCATTCCAGCAGGACAAGCTTTATTAATAGTCACACCTGGAACATGTTGAGCACAACCAGCTTTTAATGCAACAGTTCTTCCTGGATTAACTCTATTACCTGCCTGCCTACAATTGCCAATAATAGCTTCATCTATTTCATCACCATTAACATTAGCCCTCTTCATTGCCTCTTTTGCAGGAAAAACTCCCATTTCATACACAGGCATATCTCTTAAAGTACCACCAAATCTACCCATTGGTGTCCTAACTGCACTTACAAATACAACATCACTTAATTTTCTCATGGCTCCTCCATTTTTATGAGATTATAGTTTTTACTTAACCATAAAAGGTGAGCAATCTATGTGCCATTTATATATAGGTTAAAAAAGTCAAACTTTTTTGTAATTTTTTTAGCACATTAAACAAAACATGAATAATAAATTATACATTTCACATATAGTATATAAAATTATACACTAAAAAAAAGCTTGCATACCTGTAATGTCTCTCCCTATAATGAGCAGGTATATATCATTTGTACCTTCAAATGCATTTAATGATTCCAGGTTCAAGAGATGCCTTATTACCCTTGATTCCATTGATATACCATTTATACCATGTATCTCTTTAGCCTCTCTTGCTATTTCAACTGATTTTGTAAGATTGTTCAGAGCAATTAAAGCAACCATTTCATGCCTAAAGTTCTTCTCTCTTTCCTTAACCCTACCAACCTGAATTGTAATTGCTCTTGCCTTTGTAATTTCGAGCAGCATATTCACAAGCTTTCTCTGGATTAACTGCGAGGAAACAACTGGCCTTCCAAACATTATCCTTTCCTTTGCATAAGATAATGATTGGCAGTAACAATCTATTGCTGCTCCAATTGCTCCCCAGGCCATTCCATACCTCTTTTCTGTAAGGCAAGAAAGTGAAGCTTTTAAGCCGTCTGCTTCAACAAGTCTATCTTTTTCTGAAACAACCACGTTGTTCAATTTTATTCCTGAGGTAATATAGGAACGAAGAGAGATACTGCTCTTCATTTTTACTATTTCAACTCCCTTTTTACCCATATCAACAATAAAAGCTTTTATTCCATCATCAGTTTTTGCCCAAATAATACCAACATCAGCTATTGGGGCATTGGTAATCCACATTTTTTCACCATTTATAACCCATTTGTTACCATCTTTAATGGCAAATGTTTTCATCTGAGCAGGATTGCCACTTGCATCTTCTTCTGTAAGCCCAAAACAGCCAATTAATTTACCTTTAGCCATTTCTGGTAAAAATTTCTTTTTCTGAGCTTCTGAGCCATACTTCCATATAGCATACATTACAAGAGAGCCTTGAGTGGTGAGAAAACTTCTAATACCACCATCTCCTCTCTCTATTTCCATACAGATAATCCCATACTTTACTGCATCTAAACCAGCACATTCATATCCATTTAAAAAAGCTCCTAATAGCTTTCTTTTACCAAATTCTTTTATTAAATCCATAGGAAAAGTTCCTGAAATAAAATGCTCATCAACAGTAGGAATAACTTCTTTATCAACAAACTGTCTCAAATTATCCCTTAATTTAAGCTCATCTTCCTTTAAAAGAGTATCAAGGCAAATGTAATCTAATTTTTTAATATCCATACTTCATCCTTAAAATGCTTTTTTATTTTTGTAAAAATTGCAAAATATATACCATTTAATTTATAATTCTTGACACATAAAAAATTTTACTGTATAAAAAATACAACATAAATCAGAGGTGTAAATTATATGATACAGTTAATTCAAGATATTTTAGATTATATAAAAATCCCAGCAGTAATTTTAAAAAATAATGAAATAATTTTTAAAAATACAAATTATAATGAAATTTTCAGTGATGGCCTTGATGTTTCTGAGCATATTTTTAAAGGTGTATCCCGTTTTACTGATAAAAGGGGTATTAAGTTTTATTTAAAACGGTTCTACTATGAATCTGAAAATATTGAAATATGTTTAATTATTGATTTTGTTAAAAATGAAGTTGTATCAACTCTTTTTAGTTCCATTGAAGGAGTTTTATCCCTGCATACACTTATAAACAACCCATATGAAGGAGTTATACTTGTTGATAGCAATGGCAATATAAAATATATTAATTCATTAAATGAAAGATTTTTTAGAACTAAATTGTCAAAAATCAAAGAAAAACATATTACCAAACTAATTCCCAATAGCAGGCTTCATTTAATAGCTAAAAGCGGTAAAGAGGAAATTGGCAAATTGCAGAAAATTAATGGTGAGCCAAGATTGGTTTCAAGGATTCCAGTTACATACAAAAATAATGTTTATGGTGCTATTGGCAAAATAATGATTAAAAACGAAAGAGATATTGATGAACTTCTAAAAGAGCTTAAAATTTTACAACATGAAGTAAAAAGATATAAAAAACAGATAGCTACTCTCCATCACGCACAATATACATTTGATGACCTGATAGGCTCAAATGAAGATTTTTTGGAAGCAAAAAATTTTGCAAAAAGAATTTCACCTACTGATTCAACAGTGATTCTCCTTGGAGAAAGTGGCACTGGTAAAGAGCTATTTGCACATGCAATTCATTTAAATAGCTCAAGAAAAGACAAGCCTTTTGTAAAAGTTAACTGTGCATCCATTCCAGCGGAATTAGCAGAGTCTGAACTTTTTGGCTATACAGAGGGTGCTTTTACTGGTGCTTTAAAGCAGGGGAAACCTGGTAAATTTGAACTTGCAAATGGTGGTACTATTTTTCTTGATGAGATTGGTGATCTACCATTAAGTTTGCAGGCAAAATTTTTAAGGGTTTTACAAGAAAAAGAGGTTGAAAGAATAGGTAAATCCTCTCCTAAAAAAGTTGATTTTAGGCTAATATGCGCAACAAATAAAAATTTAAAAAGAATGGTAGAAAAAAATCAATTTAGAGAAGACCTTTACTACAGAATCTATACAATTCCTATAAAAATTCCACCTTTGAGGGATAGGAAAGATGATATAGAAAAGCTTGCATACCATTTTCTAAGTCTGCTTTCCAAATATACAAATGTAAGAGAGATGTCCCAGGAATACATAAATATAATAAAAGCATACTCATGGCCAGGGAATATCAGGGAATTAAAAAATGTTATTGAGCTATCAATCTATAGAGCTGATGGAAATATTTTAACCCCAAGATGTCTTCCTGCCTATCTATTCGAAAATCTTGAAAATCCTGTTGATAATCTTGAATCTTTTTCCTTAAAATCTGTTAACAAATTAAAAGAAGAGCTTGAAAGGAAGGAGAAGGAAATTATTATTAGGGCATTAAAGCTAACCAATGGCAACAGAACAAAAACAGCTGAGCTTCTTGGAATTCATAGAACAGGACTGCATAAAAAATTAAACAAATACAGAATAAAGATGTAGATATTTTACTACATAAAAAAATGGGGATAGAATTAAACATTCATATCCCCACATTAAATTGTAGAAAAATTTATTTATTTGCTTTTCTATAACCTAATTCATCAAGAGCAATAATCCATTTTTGAATATTTTCTGTTCCTTCAACAATCTGATAAAGAACAGCATCTCTATAAAGCCTTGCAACTGGATATTCTGTTGAGTATCCATAGGCTCCAAGTATTTTCATTGCTGAATGAGAACACTTTTGTGCAACTAACCCAGAAAAATATTTAGCAAATGATGTTTCCTTTGTATTATTAAGCATTCCCTGATCTTTTTGCCAGGCAGCTTTGTAGGTAAGTAGCCTTGCAGCTTCTATCTCAACTGCCATCTGAGCAATTAAATCCTGATTCATTTGAAACTGGCCTACCTGCTTACCAAATTGCTCTCTTTCTGTGCAGTATTGCCTTGCAACTTCAAGACATGCTTGTGCCACACCAATTGCTCCAGCAGCAGTAAATTGTCTTGTCTGATTAAGTGATGAAAACATTATTTTAACACCATCTCCAAGGTTACCAAGGAGATTTTCTTTTGGAACTATAGCATTTTCCATAATAATTTCACCAGTAGGAGATGATCTTGTACCCATTTTGTCAAGCTCTGTTGTAGTAACACCTTCCTGATTCATATCTAAAATAAATGCTGATAATCCTTTTGATTTCAAACTTCTATCATGATAAGCATAAATAATTGCAACATCAGCTACCTGCGCATTGGAAATCCATGTTTTGGTTCCATTCAAAACAAAATGATCTCCTTTATCAACTGCTGTGGATTTCATTGCAAGAGTATCAGAACCAGCATTTGGCTCTGTTATTGCAAATGCGCCAAGATATTCACCACTCATAAGTTTTGGTAAATATTTTTTCTTGGCTTCCTCAGTACCATATTTATAAATTTCAAAAGCACTACCAGCACCATTACAATTAACAGCAACTCTCAAAGAGCTACTACCTCTTGCAAGCTCTTCTGTTAAAACTGTTTGAGCTAAAAAACCCATTTCATTTCCACCATATTCCTCACCAATAAGGCAACCAAAGAAACCAAGCTCAGCCATTTTTTTAATAAGGTCTTTTGGATAATAGTGTTTTTCATCCCATTCATCAACATTAGGCATAACTTCTTTGTCAACAAAATCTCTAACCATATCTTGCAATGTTCTTATTTCTTCTGGCAATTCAAAATTCATCTTACCCTCCTAAGCTTACTTTATTAAAATAATTTGCTTATTAAATGCAATATAAGTGCCAAAATTACTTTTTCAGGCTGAGTATGAAATAATACAAAAATAAATTTAAAAGAAGGTGGTAGATTTTTCAAAGAGGGGTGTTTATTAAGCAATAAAACCATTATTTTAAGGTTTAACCCGAAAAAATCTCTTGCTTTGAGGTTAGTTTTTGTATAACTCTTGCTAAATTCTTTAAACGTAAGGTATTTCATTTTATTATTAAAATTTATTTTCTAAGGGAGCAAAAATTCTCCTCCTCCACTTTCACATGCACTTTTCATTGCACTAATATAGGATGAGCCTATTTCTTTATAATATGTAATTTGTGCGA
>CAZIZE010000014.1:0-8006 GCA_964543655.1 uncultured bacterium | reverse complement strand
CCTCTAAATCTCTATGAGTATATCCACATATCTCTGCATAATTTGGGTCTATTGTAATATCTTCAAGGTTGTTAAGTCCACTGAATAGATTTAATTTTGAAAACTTGCTCACCCCTGTTATAAATACAAACCTTATGTATCTGTCGCTATCCTTTATTACTCCATAAAAGTTTCTCAATATACTCCTTGCTTTTTTTGCCATTTCTTGATTGGTGATATTATCCAATATCGGTTTATCATATTCATCTATTAAAATTACTACTTTAGACTGGTATTTTTTATATGCCTTTTTTATTAATTCTACAAAGCAATCATCATTTGATTTTTTCTCACATTCTATTTCTAAGTCTTCCTGATTATTCTCAAGGTTAAATGATATTTTTCTATTAATTGTTTCTACATCCGCAAAATCACCGCTACCAAAACTTATTCTAATAACAGGATGAGGCTTAAAATCGTATTTATCATAAATATAGAGCCCTTTAAAAAGCTCTCTACTGCCAAGAAATATCTCTGATAATGTATCAAGAAATAGAGATTTGCCAAACCTTCTTGGTCGGGAAAGGAAATAGTAGCCACTTCGCTCTATAAGTCTTAAAGCAATCTCTGTTTTATCAACATAGTAACAATTTTCCTCTATTATTTTGCTAAAAGTTTGAATACCTATTGGAAGCTTTCTCATATTGATAACTTATCAAAAATTTTGGACAAATTCAAGTTTAAATTAGGATTTAGTAGTTAGTTGTTGATGATTACCTGTTTCTGATTAGTAAGTAGTTATTTTTTATAATTTGTGTTTATTGACAATTTTCATGCTTAAAATTTTTAATTTAAATGATTTTTTCCCAATATTAAAAAATTTTAAAAATATATTTTACTAATTCATTTTATATTTTTTCATTGTTTTATTTTATACTTTTAAAACTTTAAAGAAATGATATAAAATCTTTTTTTCTTTTATTTTTAATATTTTCTGTTGACAAAATTTTAAAATAGTATTATATTTATTGCAACATAATTCAGGGGGTTAATTATGCCTAAAAGAGAGAAAACAGAGTATACTATCCAGGCTGTGATGAATTCTTTGGAACTACTTGAGCAGTTTAAGGGCGATGTTAACGAGCTTGGTGTAACTGAGCTTAGCAAAAGATTAGGATTGCACAAAAATAACGTTTTCAGATTACTTGCGACCCTTGAAGCCAAAGGTTACATTGAGCAAAATAAACTTAATGAAAATTACAGACTTGGTGTAAAATGCCTTGAACTTGGCCAAAACTATTTAAAACAAACAGGGTTATTACGTCAAGCAAGACCAGTAATGGAAGAATTGGTTGCCAAGTGTAATGAAAACGTTTATTTATCTGTTTTAAGAGGAACAAAAGTAGTTTATATTGATGTTGTTGAAGCTAATCAACCTGTTAGAGTTGTTTCACGTATTGGCTCTCAACTACCACCTTATTGTTGCGCCTCAGGTAAAGCACAGTTAGCAGTTTTAAAAGAAATAGGTGAAGATATTGAAAAATATCTACCTGAACCTTTAAAGCCTTTAACTGCCAATACTAAAACCAATATCTCAGAGATCTACAAAGAATTGGAGCTTATTAATCAAAAAGGTTTTGCTATTGATGATGAAGAAGTTGATGTAGGAGTTAGATGTGTTGGTGCTGCAATTAGAGATTATACCAAAAGAGTTATTGGTGCCATTAGCATTTCTGGACCATTAAACAGAATGCCATTTGAAAAAATTGGCAAAGAATTAGGGCCTCTTGTTGTAGAAGCAGCAAGAAAAATTTCTGAAAAATTAGGTTTTTTTATTGATGTTTAAAAAAATCTACTATATTTTTTGCAACTTTACTGTTTAAAAAAGGCAGATTTTCAAGCTCAGCAAAATCTGCCTTTTTTATATTTTCAACTGACTTAAAGTGCATTAATAAAGCCTTTGCCCTCTTCACACCAACACCTGGAATTTTTTTTAATAATGATTCAAAATTTTTATTCCTTTCTCGCTCACGATGAAAAGATACAGAAAACCTATGCACTTCATCTCGAATTTTCATTAAAAAATTTGTAATATCATTACTATTTTTTAAGTTAAGATAATTTTTCCTATTACTGAGATACACTTTATCTATTTTATCTTCTTTATCCTTTGCAAGTGCAATTATATCTATTTTCCCAAATAATCCCTCTTCTTTTAATGCTTTTTCACCAACCCCTAATTGGCCTTTCCCACCATCAATTAATATTAAATCTGGATAAATATTGTTCTCTTTATATTCTCTAATACTTCTTTTTACAACTTCATACATCATTGCAAAATCATTTAAGCTATTTTCATCAACTGTTTTAATAATATATTTTCTATACAAATTTTTCTCTAAATTACCATTTTCAAAGACCACTCTTGAACCAACTGAAGATTTACCCTGAAAAGTTGCTATATCAAAAGCATCTATTCTATTTGGAAAATTTTTAAGATTAAGTTTAAATTTCATATTATAGAAAAGATCATCTTTTGCAAGGTTTTTCTTAATATTCTCCTGCATGTTTTCTTTTGCTAAAAGCAATAATTTGTAATCTTCAGAATTATCAGATGGAAATTTTATATTGACCTTTCTATTAAACTTTTTTAAAAAGTATTTTTTCAGTAAATTGTAATCAAATCTTTTATTTAACACAATTTTATCTGGCACATTTTTCCCAAAAGAGTAATACTGTGTTAAAAACTCTTCCATTATATTGTTGGAATAAAGACTCTCATTATTAAACATAAAAAACTCTGAGTCCAAAATTTTTCCATTTTTACTGTGCAACACCTGAAAATATAAGTATTTTTTATCCAAGTCTGAATAAAAAATATCTTTATCAAAAAAATTCACAAATTCCATCAATTGAGTTTGATTAATACTTTCAAGACTTTTTATAATGTCCCTAACAGCAGCAGCTTTTTCAAATTCTAAGTTATTGCTAAGCTGTTTCATTTCTTTTTCAAGATATGATATGAGCTTTTGATTTTTACCTTTTAAAAATAAAATAGCCTTTTTCACATTTTTTTTATAATCCTTTTTTGATATTTTATTGCAACATGGCGCTGGACAAATCTTTATCTGATAATTTAAACATGGCCTTATTCTATTTTTAAACTTTTTTTCAGTACATTTCCTTAAATGAAAATTTTTATAAATAAAATTCATTACATTTTTTAAATTAATTGTAGAGGTATAAGGCCCAAAGTATAAAGATTTATCTTTCAATTTCTGTCTTGTAAATTTAATTGTAGGGAAATCAGAAGAAAGGTCTATTTTTAAATAAGGATATGTTTTATCATCAATTAACCTTATATTGTAAGGTGGCTTATGTTTTTTTATTAAATTATTTTCTAAAATTAATGCTTCTATTTCATTATTTGTAACTATCCATTCTACTTTTTTTATTTTTTTTATAAGAAAAGAGGTTTTTAAATCATTTGGACTGCTTTTAAAATATGAAACAACTCTTTTTTTTAAATTTTTAGCTTTCCCAATATATAAAATCTTTTCATTATCCTGGAAAAGATAGACACCAGGCTTTTCAGGTAAAAGCTCAATTTCTCTCATTGGTTATTTTTTCTAAAAAAGTATCAAGAATTCTTGAAGTTGCTCCCCATATTAAATAATTTTCAAAATAGTAAAATGTATTTAAATAAACACTATTATTAAATTTTAAAGGGACTTTTACTTTTCTCTTTTCATTAAAAAAGTGATTTACTGGAATTAAAATTATCCTTTCAACTTCTGCACAATTAATTTTGAAATCTATATTATCTCTTATAGTTTTTGCAACAAAAGTATGCACTAAAAAATTTGTTGAAACAGTTTGCTGTACAGGTAGTTCATACAATATTTTATAATAATCTCTGCATAAACCTATCTCCTCTTCAACCTCTCTAATAGCAGTTTCCATCAAAGAGTTATCTACTTCTGGATCAAACTTTCCACCAGGAAAAGATACTTCCCCTGAATGCTGTTTTAAATCTGCTCTTCTTTTAATAAAAATAATTTTATTATTGTAAATAATTAGAAGCACAGCAGCTTCTATCATCTAAAAATCCTTTTAATTCCTCTAATAGCCTGCTGAATTCTCATTTCATTCTCAACAAGTGCAAATCTTACATAATTATCTCCATACTCTCCAAATCCTATACCTGGAGAAACAGCAACTTTTGCTTCATTAATTAAAAATTTTGAAAATTCAAGAGAGCCCATATGAATATATTGTTCTGGAATTTTCGCCCACACAAACATAGTTGCTTTTGGAGGAGATACTTTCCAGCCCACTTTATTCAATCCTTCAATAAGCTTATCCCTCCTTCTTCTATATATTTCATTTATTTCAGCCACACAACTCTGATCAGAATTTAGAGCAGTAATTGCTGCAATTTGTAGAGGCTGAAACACTCCATAATCAAGATAACTTTTTATTCTTGTAAGTGCATGTATTAATTTTTTATTTCCAAGTGCAAATCCAAGTCTCCATCCTGCCATACTGTAACTTTTTGACATGGAATAAAATTCCACACAACAATCTTTTGCATCTTTAACCTGAAGAATACTTGGTGGCTTATATCCATCAAAAGCAATATCAGCATATGCCAAATCATGAATAATAAACATATTGTTCTCTTTTGCAAAAGCAACTATTTTTTCAAAAAATTCTAAATCAACACAGAGAGTAGTTGGATTATGTGGAAAAGATAGCACAATATAACCTGGAATAGGCCACGAATTTTTAACAACTTTTTCTATTTCCTCTATAAAATCTCTACCCTCTTCAAAGGGCACACTTCTAACATCACCACCTGCAATTATAATTGCATAAGAATGTATTGGATAACAGGGATTCGGAACTATTGCACTTGTGCCAGGATTTGTAATTGCAAGAACAAGATGAGAGTACCCTTCTTTCACTCCAATTGTAGCAATTGCCTCTGTTTCAGGGTCAAGTTCAACTCCAAATTTTTCTTTGTATCTATTGCAAATAGCTAATCTAAGCTTATATATTCCTTTTGATGCAGAATATCTATGATTACGTGGATTATAAATGGCTTCTGCTACTTTATCAACTATATGCTGAGGAGTAGGAATATCAGGATTGCCCATACCAAGATCTATTATATCCTCTCCTTCTCTTCTTAATTTCATTTTTAAATCATTTACTATAGCAAAAACATATGGTGGTAATCTCTTTATTCTTTCAAACTCTTCCATTGTATCCTCCTTGTTAAAAAACAAATTTGTAAATATTTAATGTAAAAGTAACAACTATAAAGTACCAACCAGACTATTCTCTGTCAAAAAAAGGACTTTTACTTGTGGCACTTAATGGAATACCTAATACAATATTGTACTCTTCTGGTAATATTTTCAAATCCCTTGCAGCTCTTCCTATTGAATACATAATCCTTGTATCTACCTTTAAATTTGATGCCATATTCACTGCTGATGATACAGCAATACCTAAATCAACTATATTAAAAAAACAGTTAGCTCCTGCATCTTTACATTCTTTACAATTTGAAAAACCACAATAACCGCAATCTGGCAAACCAAGTGGATTTTTTCTAACACCAACAAGTAGTATTGCATAAATACCTTCACTACATTTAAAATCTCTTACAAAAAATGGTATCTCTTTCTCCTCTCCGTAACTCTTCATTTGCATTCTTATTTTTTCTATATCTTCACCAGTAACAAGAGCAGTTAAAATATTGTCAATACCTCTACTTTTTGGTGCTGTCCTTGCAGCTACAGACATTATTTTACCTATATTAATAACAGCATCAACCTCTATTTCATTGGAAAAAGTTATCATTACCCCTCCTTTAAAAATGTTATTAATGAGTTTTGCACAGTAAAAAAATATAAGCAAAAATTTAAAATATCATTAAAAACAGTGTGAAAAAACTTTTACTTAAGTCTATACTCTCTTCTATTTTTACTAAATAAAAAATTTTAAACTAAATAACCTTTTATGTCAATAAGATTTGTCAATTTTTTAAAATTATGTTATATTTTTTATATGAAAAAAAATCTCAAAACTAAAGAGATTTTTGTTAAGTCTTACCTTACTACTCCTTTTATATATGAAAATTATTGCTCACAGATAAAAGAATTATTCAATAACATCTCTTTTCATACGTTTGAGCCAAACATAGTAATTAACCTTGACAAATTAAAATTTAACTATCCACTACTTTATATTTTAAATGGTAGCTTTAACATTCTTTATAAAGATAAAGTTATAAAAAAAGTCATTCCATCAAAACCATATTTAATTGGTGAGACAAGTTTTTTAAAGTTAATATATAGCGATAAAAATTTTTATAGAATATCCCAAATTTACACAAATGAAATAGTGGAAGCTATTATAATAGACTTAATTGATTTCAACAAATACTCTGTAACTCTTCAAGAAATAATTGTGGAAAATATTTTAATAAATCTATTTGACAAAATAATATATATGAATGGGAAGTTAGAAAAATTGTCAAATATTTACAGTAAAATCAATAACTATTTTATAGAAAATTCAAAATATGATATTAGTCAACTTATTGAAGAAATAAAAAAAATTTTAAATAGCAGTCCTCTTTTTTTCAAAAAAAATAAAAAAACAAAAAATTTAATAATTGATGATATTCAAAATTATTTATTAAACAATAAAGAAGATATTTATAAAAGATTCTATTTTTTAAAAAAATATATTGCACCTATTATAAATTCAATAAATGATGACAAACTATTATTCTATATTGCAAAAGAGGGAAAATGGGTAAAATTTCATGAAAATGAAATTCTTTGCTACGAGGGTGAAGCAAATAATGGGTGTTTTTACATAATAATCAAAGGTGGTGTGGATATTATTGTAAATAACACAAAAATAAATGAGCTAAATGATACATTTCTTGTAGGAGAAATGGCATTAATTGGCAATATTAAAGGGAACTACCCAAAAAGAACAGCCACAGTAAAGTTCAACCAGGAAAGCATTGCGATTATTGTAAAAATAGATAAATTTTTTAAGTTTAGCAAACAGATAAAATTAAAATTTACAGGTACTCTTATTTTGCAGATGCTCGGGCGTTTACAATCAACAAATGAAGAATTTATTAATTATCTAAACAAGATAAATCATTTTTTAACAAATATTGAAAAATCTGGAGAATATTCATCAAATACTACCAATCTAATAAGAGAGTCCATTTTCTCCAATGAGAATCTTACTAATTAGCTAATCGGAAATGGGAAATATTGTAATTTTATGAGCTATTAAATCAATCTCTTTAACATTGCCTTTAACTATTTCCTGCTCACCAAAAATATTTTGAAAATACCAGGTATCCCCATCTTTTTTTATAATAAATGCTCCTTCCATTATAAGCTGTTCTTTATTATCTTTAATAATGAAAACATTTGCTTCACACATCTATAATCTCCTTAAGTCTCAACATTAATTTTTCTATCATGTGTGGCAATGGCTCTGTTTGCAATCCAACTATTTCAATATTCTCCTGAGTAAAAGGTAAAAATATTTTTTTTACAGGTGAAGCAGCAATTGCTGTTGCCATTTCAGGAGTTAACTCACCAAGCATTGAATTTGCAAGTATTATTGAAATAGGGCCTATTATTATATCAACTTTATCTGCTATAATTTTTATTGGGTTCTCACCTGTAGCGCCTTTATTAGCCTTTGCCTTTAACATTGCAGCAGTAGCAATAGAATTGGTACCAATTGCAATAATTTCAACTTTATCAAAAAACTCTTCTTTTATTTTTTTAATTATTGCACTTCCAATGCCACCACCCTGACCATCAATAACACAAATTTTATACTTCATATCGCTCCTTTGCCAAATTTTGTTACCATAAATAATACAAAACCAAATGTAAAATCCAACAGCAATTTTTTACACAGGTGCTTCTATTTCCCATAAAAGCTGTCATTTTGAGGGCATTAGCCCGAAAAAT
>CAZIZE010000013.1:0-35994 GCA_964543655.1 uncultured bacterium | reverse complement strand
ATTTATAATAAACGCCTTCCCGTTTTTCAAAAAAAAAGCAAAAAAAGGAGGAAAAGGAGGATGTCAGACATTGAATCATTCTTACATGCTCGTGATTCATTATTAAATGCAAAAAGTTATGAAGATGCTGTGAAAAATTTTCAATGGCCAGCAATTTCAAAATTTAACTGGGCTCTTGACTACTTTGATAGAATTGCAGAGGGGAATGACAGACCAGCTTTAATTTTTGCACATGAAAATGGTGATGAAAAGGTTGTTTCATTTCAAGAAATGAAAAGCAGATCCAACAAAGTTGCCAATTTCTTAAGGGACCTTGGTTTGCAAAAAGGAGATAGGGTTTTCATGATTATGGATTCCTCTGTGGAAATTCATGAAACAATCCTTGGTGTTATGAAAGCTGGTGGCTCTATTATTCCAGGTGCTGCGCTTCTTTCACCTGATGATATAGCGTACAGAATTGATAGAGGGAATGTGAAGTTCTTTATTGCACATTCTAAGTACGCCAAAAAAGCATTGAAAAACAACCCTGAAATTTTAAAGAAATTAAAAGCTGTAATATATGTAGGAGAGGAACTTGAGGAAGATTTATTAACCGATACTGTTTACAGTTACAGTGAACTGGAAAAGTACCATGATGATTATAAAGCTCCATTTATAACATACTCAAATGATGAATTATTTCTCTTTTTTACATCAGGAACAACATCTCAGCCAAAGCTTGTAATGCACAATCATATTTATCCTGTTGGCCATTTAACAACAATGTATTGGATTAATCTACAAAAAGGAGATATCCATTTAAATATTAGTGCTCCTGGGTGGGCTAAATATGCGTGGAGCAGCTTTTTTGCTCCATGGAATGCTGAGGCTACAATTCTTTCTTTATACTACTCACAATTTGATGCAAAATTTGTATTAAAAATGGTTGAAAAATATAAAGCAACAACTTTATGTGCACCTTTTAGTGTATTAAAATTATTAACACTTGAAAATCTAAATGATTATAATTTTAGTTTAAGAGAAATTGTAAGTGCAGGCGAACCACTTGCACCTGCTGTTGTTAAAACTATAGAAGATGCTGTTAAAGTTGAAATAAGGGAAGGTTATGGGCAAACAGAAACTACTCTTTTAATAGCAAATTTTAAAGGTGAAAAAAGAATTTTAGGCTCTCTTGGTAAACCAGCTCCTGGTTATGAAATTAAACTTTTAAATGATACCCTTGAAGAGGTTAAACAGGGAGAAGATGGAGAAATATGTGTAAAAACATATCCTTTTAGACCTCTTGGATTACTTGCTAAATATGATGATGAAGAAAAAAATAAAGAAATGTTTAAAGGCTGCTGGTACAAAACAAGTGATTCAGCATATCAGGATAAAGAAGGTTACTTCTATTTTGTTGGTAGAACAGATGATGTATTTAAAAGCCTTGATTACAGAATTTCTCCTTTTGAGGTTGAAAGTGAAATTGCTGTTCACTCAGCAGTTTTGGAAATTGCTGTTGTTCCAACAATTGACCATAGAGATAGAATTGTTCCAAAAGCTTTTATTGTTTTAAAACCAGATTATCAGCCAACAAAAGAAACAGCTCTTGATATTTTTAGATTTATCAGAAATAAAATGGCACCTTATAAGAGACCAAGGAGTATTGAATTTATGAAAGAGTTTCCAAAAACAGTTAGTGCCAAGGTAATGAGGAAAGATCTAAAAGCTTATGACAAAGAGTTGAAAGAGAAAAAGAAAAGAGGCGAATTTGAGTTTTTTGAAATAGATTTTAAAGAAGAGTTAAATCTTGGAGTAAGAAAATAATAAAGGGGCATTTGCCCCTTTTTATTTTAATACAGGAAAAAAAGAGAAAGCTAAAAAAACTATGATAACAATTTGGTTTTATATTGTGTGATATTTTGCGTTTTTTTACTGTAGAAAGATTCTTAACTATTTGTTAGTTAGATAGGTAAGCAGGAAATTTCTAAATAAAATTTCTCTTTCTTTTCCAAATTTTCTTATTTTAAATTGTAAAAGAATTAATTTTTCAATTAGTTGAGACAGTTCATTAAAAGAAAAATTTTCAGAGTTTCTATATTGCTTTTTTAATGCATAAGGATTAATTTTAATTTTTTCATGAATAGCATTGTATGATAAATTTTTTTCTTTTAAAAGTGATTTTATTAAGAGCATATTTGAGGTATTATTAATTAAAAGATTAAGTATATACTCAACATCAGTTTTAAGCTGAATAAGGTTGTAATATGTTTTAATGCTATTTTTAAAATCTTTTTTTAAAAAATTATCAATAAAAGTGAAAATATTTTCTTCTTTTAGTGAAAAAATGATTTTTTTCAAATCTTCAATCTGCAATATTTTAGATTTGTTGTGAAAATCTACAATCTTTCTTAATTCAGAGTTTAATGATTCCATATCATCTGGCAGGTTTTCCACTAAAAATTCTTCCACATGAGCTGCTGTTTTTATACTGTTTTTTTTGAAGAATTTTTTTACAATACCTATAAGTTCTTTTTTTTCAGGCTTCTTTACAGAGAAGTAGCAGCTATTTTCTATAGAAACCTGGAGTAGTTTTTTATTTTTTATTGTATTGAAAAAGAAAAAAATTTTGTTTTTAAATCTCTTTTCTTTTAAAATTAAATTAATTATATCCCTTTCAAAGCCAGTGCAATCTGAAACATTTATTATAAATTTTTCACCAAAAAGAGATGTGCTTTTAAATTGATTGTAAACTTCTTGAAAAGTTGTTTCATTTAATGAAAATGATACAGGTGTGTATTGCTCTGTTAATGTTGATGTTACAAAATTTTTTATTTGATTTTTCAAATAAGAGTCATTACATTCTATAATGTAAATATCTTTTTCTTCTTTTAAAAAGGACTCTTTAAATTGTTTGAAACTCATTAGAAGTTATATGTGAATAACCAGTAATAAATTTCACCAGAAATATCAGCACAGATTTTTTTTAGAAATTCTTTTTTCTTTGCTTCTGATGCTCCAACGTCAAAATTCCTTTCACCAGTATAACCTGACGCATATTCTTTATTCCAGTAAAATACTTTTTGCTTGATAATTTTGCCATTTTTATCTTTTACTGTAATTTTAACTCTTATTTCAAGCCGATATTCAAGGGTTTTATCTGAAGATGTGTAAGAAATAGGTGTTTTTTTATAATCAAGTATTTCTCCATTAATAAAATAATCAGCTTTGTTTTCAAAAGTGATTTTTACATTTGGATGAAGTATTAGTTCTCTTTTTAATTCTTCTACAAAATAATTATCAAGCCATGGCTCACTTGTGTTATTTTTAGGGTAGGGCATATATATTTTAATAATTTTGCTACTTTTATGGTAACCAAATTTGTATCCACACGATGTAAAGTAACATAGTAAAATAAATGACAAAATTATTCCAATAAGATTTTTCAACATTAGCATTATCCTATAATAAATAAATTTTTAAATCAAGCTCTAATTTACCATTTCTTTTAATTTATCAAGCACTTGTTCTGCATGGATAATTTCATAAGTTTTGCCACCTTTTTTCCTTTTCTGTCTAACTTTTACATTATCCCAAATTGCTGCTATGTTACCATCAGAATTTACTATAAAAGTACTTCTAACAACACCCATACTTTCTCTGCCATAATTTTTTTTTAGCCGCCAGACATTGTATTGCTGCATTACTTTTTTTTCTGTGTCACTAAGCAGAGTTATTTTTAAATCATGTTTTTTTATGAAATTTCTATGCTTCTCAGGTGCATCAGGAGACACTCCTAAAATAACAGCATTTAATTTATTAAAAGCTTCCAGCCTTTCTGAAAAATCTTTTGCTTCTTTTGTTCAACCTGAGGTATTATCTTTAGGATAAAAGTATAAAACTATCCATTTGCCAGAAAAATCTTTTAAACAGACTTCCCCATTATCTTGATTAGGCAAACAAAATTCAGGAGCTTTTTCACCTACTAACATTTCTCCCCCCATTTTTATTTTTCTTTTTTATATATTACATTACTCTTCAAGTCAAATGATTACTTGAACATAAAGAATATTCCTGAAAATAGAATAAAATATGTTGGTGGATTAATTAAATTAAAATTTTTTTAATAGACATTTAGCTTTATTTATGTTAACTTGCTGATATGAAAAGATTTTTCATCTGTTTATTTTTATTTATTATTTTTACATTTCAGATACCTATAACTTCACTTTATCCTGATAACAAATTACCCTATTATGAATCACTATTATCCAAACTAAGCAATTCTAAAAAATTCAACAGTGAAATATTACTCCAGAAAACTTTGTTAAAAAAAATTATTAATATTATTAATAGCAAAACTAAAAATTACAAATTTAATTTAAATAACATTAACACAAGCAGTGAATATGTTGATAAATTCCTTGAAATAGTTTCTATTTATTCAAATTATTTACAAAGCCTTGATGAATTAAAGGAGAAAGAGAAGAGATTACAACTGCTTGAAGACCAAATTTCTACAATGGATAATAGCACCCCAAATTATCTCACTTTAAAATTACAGCACGATTTCTACTATTATACTCTTGTGATTTTAAAAAAACGAATATCATATATAGAAAGCAATTATATTGGTTGGTTAAAATCTTTATCAAAAAAAATTGATGATATTTCTTTTAAGAATAGTGATAATAGTAAAATAATATCTTATCTAAAAAATCAGGTAGAAAAAAATTATATAAAAATTGAAGAATTAAAAATAGATAAAGAGAGATTACAGCTTTTAAACAAAGATAAAGAAGTAAAAAGAATAGAAGGATTAATTGATTATGTTAAAGAGAAAAATTATTTAATTGTTCAAAAATTGATTAGGAATTATCTAATACAGTTCTTCATATATTTTAAGAGTAAAGATAAAAAAGTTTTTCAATTCAAAAGCATCTTTGAGAAGTTGCTGGCAAAATATTCCAATGACAAATATTATGTATTGTCTCTTAATTATAGCATTCAAAAAATAATGGAACTGCGTTTTGGGACAAAAGAAATTTTACTTCATGACACAAAAAAAACAATTAAAAACACAGTGGTATATATTTTTTCATTGTTAAATAAACCTCTTTTTTCAATTAATAATAAAGGTATAAGCAGCCTTGATATTATAATAGCCATTGTGATTTTTATTTTAGGAATTTTTATAGGAACTCTTTATAAAAAGTATATTAACAAGTTAACTTATAAAGGAATAAGCCTAACACCATCCACAAAGATTTTAATTAGCAATATTGGTTACTATTTAATAGTAACTATTGCTTTTTTTATAACATTAAAAGTTATAGGAATTGATTTAAGCTCATTAACAGTTATTGTTGGTGCACTCTCTGTTGGAATAGGTTTTGGCTTGCAAAGTGTTATATCAAATTTTATATGCGGATTGATTATGCTATTTGAAAAGTCAATAAAAGTAGATGATATTATTGAGCTTAATGAAGATTTGATTGGCAAAGTTGCAAGTATTAATATGAGGGCAACTATTGTTACAACATTTGATAATATTGATATAATCATACCTAATCAGACTCTTTTCCAAAATAATGTTATTAACTGGACAATGTCTGATAATATTAGAAGGTTAAGGGTTCCTTTTGGAGTTGCTTATGGCACTGATGTAGATAAGGTGCAATCAGTTGTTTTGGCAGAGCTTTTTGAAAGTGATATTGATTTTATTAGAAAAGATGAAAATAAAAAACCTCGAATTGTTATGACAGAAATGGCTGATAGCAGTGTTAATTTTGAACTTTTTGTATGGGTTGAAATAAAAGAGAATAAATCAAGGAAGATTATGATTTCTGAGTTTTTAATTTTAATTTATAAAGCATTGTATAAGCATAATATTGAAATACCATTTCCACAAATTGATGTTCATTTTAAAAAATAAAATTTACTTTAAGCCCATTATCTTTAAAAGAAGCTGAAAATCTATACTTTCTTTTAAAAGCTCTGCAAGTTTATTAAACCCTTCCTCTTTTAACTGCTTATAATTATATGCACTATCTAATTTTAAAGGTTTCAATCCTTTATCCAGCCTAATGTTATTTAGAAAATTTCTTCTAAAGTGGTCATTGTCAAAAATTCCATGGATATATGTGCCCCAAATTTTGCCATTATCTGAAATAAGTCCATCTTGCTCTTTTGTGTGTATATTTTCAAAAAGAAAATTCTTTGAAATATAATCATTTATTCCCATATGAATTTCGTATCCTTCAAGAATCTCATTTACATACATTTTTGAGCATGTAGGATTTACTCTAACTTTTACCTGCCTTGTTGTTTTTTCTTTCTCCATTTTGGTTGTAAAGTTAAGAAAACCAAGTGCATTAACAGAATCATTGCTGCTTTCCACATGAAATGGGTCAAATATTTTTTTCCCAAGAATTTGAAAACCACCACATATTCCAACAATAACTCCACCATTTTGAGCAAATTTCTCTATAGTTTTGTGAAATTGATACTCTTTTATTTTTATTAAGTCATCAATTGTATTTTTGCTTCCAGGAATAATTAGAATGTCAAAATTTTCAAGTTTTTCATTTAAAGTAATATATTTAAGGGAAACATCAGGTTCTCTCTCCAGTGCATCAAAGTCAGTAAAATTGGATATATGAGGTAGATGAAGCACAGCTATTTTTATTTCATTAAATGTTATCTCCTTTTTTCTGTAGCTTTCAACTGCTACTCCATCCTCTTCTTGAATATATAAATCTTTGAAGTATGGTACTATTCCAAGAAATGGAATTTTCGTCATATTTGTAATTTCAGTTAGAGCTGGTTCTAAAAGGGAAACATCACCTCTGAATTTATTAATTAAAAATGCTTTTATCCTTTTTCTATCTTTTTCTGGTAATAACTGTACAGTACCAACAAGAGATGCAAACACACCACCTTTATCAATATCACCAGTAAGAATTACAGGTGAATCAGCAATTTCTGCCATTCCCATATTTACAATATCATTTTCAATGAGATTAATTTCAGCAGGGCTTCCCGCTCCCTCTATTACCATAATGTCAAATTTCTCTGATAATCTATTAAAACTTTCAACTACATATTTTTTTGCTTCTCTTTTAAATTTGTGATATTCAACTGCGCTCATATTTCCAAACACTTCACCATGAATGATGATTTGAGCACCTGTATCAGAATTAGGTTTAATAAGAATTGGGTTCATATCAGCATTAGGTGTAACTCTTGCTGCTTCAGCTTGCACAACCTGAGCTCTTCCCATTTCTTTGCCATTGTTTGTTATATATGAGTTAAGAGCCATATTTTGTGCTTTAAAAGGAGTAACCTTAAATCCCATGTCAGAGAATATTCTACAAAGCCCTGTTACAATCACACTTTTTCCTACACTTGAGCCTGTACCCTGAATCATAATACTTTTCATTTTTACCTCAGATTACATTAATATTTTAAGAAAAAAGTTTACTATAGGCCAGAGGGTGTATTGAAAGGCATTGGTAAACACAAGAATTAATATTAATATAAAGCCGTAAGGCTCTAATTTTGAATATTGATAACTGAGTTTATATGGCAATAATCCCATTAAGATTTTACTACCATCAAGAGGTGGGATTGGGATTAGATTAAAAAAAGCAAAAGCAATATTAATCTGAACACTGATTTTAATAATCAATACAATTGGCACAAGAATTTTATTAAAAACAAATGGTGAAGACACAGGAATATTAGTAATTATCTTTAAAATAATAGCAGAAATAACAGCAAGGGCTATATTTGTGGCTGGTCCAGCTATTGCCACGAGCATAATATCTCTATTTGGATTACGGAAATTTGCAGGATTTATTGGCACAGGTTTTGCCCAGCCAATCATTCTTGTTAGAATAAAAACAATACTTCCTACAAGGTCAAGATGCTTAATAGGATTTAATGTGAGCCTACCTGCATATTTTGCTGTCATATCACCACATAGGTAAGCTACATATCCATGAGCAACCTCATGGAAAGTAACAGCCAATAGAACAGGCACCAATAATAAAGAAATTTCAACAAGGTATTGATGTATCATAACTTTCTACTGTAAAAGAGAGTCTACGTCAGATGTTAATTGTGAGTATGAGTATGAGCCTATATGGTATTTTACATATTTTCCATTTTTAAAAAGAAAAGTAACAGGTATGGCGTTGACCATTAAATGCTGAGCTAACTTTTTATCAGACATATAAACAGGAAAATTTACATGAGCCAATTCCATAAAATTTTTTACAGCCTCTTTAGAATTATCAACAGATAATC
This sequence comes from uncultured bacterium, assembly GCA_964543655.1. Taxonomy (GTDB): domain Bacteria; phylum DYJV01; class DYJV01; order DYJV01; family DYJV01; genus CAZBLP01. The sequence continues at coordinate 27,705 of CAZIZE010000013.1, read as the reverse complement.
CTATTAAAGTGACTTTATCTTTATATTTGTCGTAAAACTCTATTAAATTTGGCATCTCTTTTCTACATTCACCACACCAGGTTGCCCAAAAATTTATTAAAATTACAGGTTTCTTGTCATTTTTTAATAGATTTTTTAAATCTTCCATTGAAAAATTTTTTAAAACAATTTTTTGCTCTGCATTTTTTCCTGTGTCCGAGGTTTCCTGCTTGCTACTACAGGAGAATAATCCAGTTAACAAAAGGCTGATAACAATTATGTAAATGCCTATTAATTTTTTACTCATTAATTTCCTCCAATGCTTTTTTAATTTTTTCTATAATTTTTGGTTTTTTTGCTATTTTTAATGATTCTTTTAAATATTTTTTTGCAAGAGCTTTGTTGCCTATTTTCAAATTAACCATTCCAAAATGATAGATTATTTCAGCTTCCCGTCCTTTGTTTAATTTGTAAGCTTTTTTCAAAATTTTTAAAGCAAGTGATAATTTCCCCTGTTTATAATAAATCCAGCCAAGGCTATCCACTATTGAAGCTGAATCAGGATGTATTTTAAGAGCTCTTTTAACAAGTTTCTCAGCTTCTTTCAAATGTATATTTCTAACAGCATATGTATAACCCAAATAATTTAATGCATCAGCATTTTTGGGATTAACCTCAATTGCTTTTTTCATAGATTTTATTACATTATCCAGTTGATGTAACTTATCATAAAATAATCCCTGATAAAAGTAAAATTCACTAATATTGGGATAATCTTTAATTGCTTCTTGAATGAACTTTACTGCTCTTTTATAATCTTTGGCTTTGTCAAATAGATAAAGACCAAATTTGTAAATTTTTAAGTTCCTTGTTTTTAAGTTATGAAGCAGCTCAAGGTAAACATCAAGAGCTTTTTTAAATTTCTTTTCATCAATAAAATAATTTACTATTAAAATACCACTTTCAATGTAGTAATTTGAAACAGGATCAATATTTTTAAAAATTTTAACAGCATTTTCAGGTTTACCTATTTTTAAATAGCAACTACATAGATAATATTGAGCTTTGGGATACTCTTTAAACTGGCTAAGAATATCTATTGCATGCCTGTACTCTTTAATCTCCATATATATTAGCGCAAGTTTTATATTAACATTTATGTTGTCACCTTCAAGTTCTTTTAATTTTTTTAAATGTTTAAGAGCACCTTTTAAATTATTGTTTTTCACAAGGTATCTAACAACTTTTTCCCTTGCAAGAATATTTTCTGGGTCTATTTTTAAAATTTTTAAATAATATTTATACGCTTTTTTATCATTTCCCTTTAATTCATAAACAAGTGCAATGTCATAATATGCACGAGTAAAATCTGGCTTAAGCTTAATTGCTTTTTGGAAATATTTAATAGCATCATTGTATAATGAGATTTTGGCGTAAACCTTTCCAAGATAGTAGAATCCCATTATTTTATACTTGGGATTTTTAGATTTTATAATTTTTTTAAAAGCTGATTTAGCATCCTCAAATTCATCAGCTTTTAATAAAAATAGGCCATAATTCAGGAGAAAAATTGGATTTTCTGGCTTATATTTTAGTAATGTTTTATATTCATTAATTGCACCTTTAATATTATTGGTAGCAGCATAAATTGATGCAAGTAGCTCATGAGCTTTTTCGTAATCAGGCTTTATTAAAAGTGCTTTTTCGCAAAAATGAACTGCTTTATCAATTTTACCAAAGTGCAGGTAGAAAGTTGCAAGTTTATAATTTAAAAAATAGGAGTTTTCATCAAGTTGAAGTGCTTTTAAAAGATAATTTTCAGCATCCTGAAAATTTTTATTGTAAATATCAAACATTGCAAGAGCATAATAGTAGATAAGTTTTTCTGAAACAGTTTTATGAGGAATAATTTTTATATGCAGAATGTTTTTATCTTTTAGAAGTGGAGCATTATTTTTAAAGCTTTTGGCTGTAGATGCACACGATACAAATAAAATTAGCAAACTTAAAACAATGAGTTTATTTTTTAACTTTTTCATAATCCTCTATTATAACCTGAAAAGAGTATGCAGATCTGGGCAAATTAAAGAAAAAAGCCATAAATGGAAGTTTTTTCCCTGGTTTTAGTACAATATTATTAAAAATAAATTTTTTAACATACTCAGGTGTTAAATTAAGAATCTCATTTTTATCAAAGGTATTACCTGGATATGTTATTGCTTCTGCAAGTTTTTCTCCTCTATTGTTGTAAATTATAGTTTTCAATTTAATTTTGGAGTATGGAGTTTCTCTATTATTAATAATAAAACCTTTAACAACAAGCACAGTTTTATATTTACTGTTTTCATAATATTGAGCTTCAAGATTTTGAAATTTAAATGGTGGTACTCTATTTTTTGTTTTAACAAAGATAAAAACACTTGCTAAAAATATGGCAATTATTAACATTGCCATGGTAATTATAAATGAGAATCTTGATCCTCTTTTCTTCTTGAGTTTTTTGGATTTTGTTGGTTTTGAATATTTTTTGGCAATCTCTTCTAATTCTTTTTCATCAATATCAAGGTCGTCCTCTTTTTTCTCACTTTTTTCTGAAGGAGCTTCTTTATCATCACTGAGATGAAAAACTTCCTCTTCCTCTTCAACTTTTGGCACATCTGCAGGCTTGTAAATTGTAAAGATATTACCACATTTGGAGCATTTAACCTTTCTACCTGATTCAGGAATAAGGTTATCTGCTATTCTAAATTTCGTTTTACAATTTTTGCACTGTACAATCATTGGATTTTTTCTCCTGATAGACTTAATACACTAATCATTATAAAAAAATCAAGTTTTAATATCAACAATATTTTCATTTTTATCAATTTTTATAAAATTACTAAAACTTTTATCAAAATCGAGTTTATCAATCATTTTAAAACTTGTTGAAATTATTTTGAAATTGCTATTTTTTAGATTGATACTTAAATTTTCAAACTGTTCACTAAGCATATTGAGAAAATTTTTATTATTACATATAAATGAGAGAGAAACATTTTTTCCCAAAATTAGAATATCTATCTGCAATACTCTGTTATCACTAAGTTCAAGTAGCATTACAATGTTAAAACTCTGTTTTTCAGGTTCATTTTTATTTTGGAGGTTATTATAAAAAAGAGCTCCTTTTTTTAAATCCTGAGATTTAAAGAATATAGGAAAAAAAAAGAAAAAGTCATTATTTAATTTCTGGATATTTTCAATGTATTGGAGAGCTTGCTTTATTTCATGGTGTTCAGGGGTTGATTTTAATGTTTCAATTAAATTTGCTTTAAGATTGTCAAATGAAATTTTTTTATTCTCAACAATCTCCTTTTCAAAAGTTAGTCCTAATTTTTGAGGTAATTCTTTAAGTTTATTAATTATTTTTTCTACATTTTGCAGGTCTTTGTTATTAAAATTAAGGTTTTCTTCTATGTTGGGAAAAGTTTTAATTACATTTTTCAAATCAAAAGATTTTAAATCTTGTGTTAATTGATATTTTTTATCAAGGATTTTAAGCACAACAGAAGGGGAAGTTTTTATAACTTTGAAAAGCAATTTTTTATTTTCTATGTTAAAGTTTAAATTTGAGAAAGCCCTAATAATACCTTTTTTACCTAAATTTACCAATAAAAATTTTTCATCCTGCTTTAAAACTTCACCTTCTATAATTTCACCAGGTTTAATGTTTAATTTTGTATCTTTTAAAACTTTTATTTCATTTTTTAAAAGACGTTTTAAATCTATACCAGTTAGTTTAATTAAGTTCATTTTTTATAAAATCTTCTGTTGTTAATGTTGAAAATTTTTTGGGCTCTGTGCCTTTTATAAAACATTCCATTCTCACAAATTTTGAAGGTGTTTTATAAGTTGCAAGAAGTCCATTTCTAATATCAATTTTTCTAAAAATAATCCCTGCTGGTATTTGAAACATTTTTGGTGGAATATTGGCAAGGGCTCTTTTCATAAATTCTAACCATATGGGAGATGCTGCTCTTGAGCCAGTCTCTTTTGGGCCAAGTGTTTGCACTTTGTCGTATCCAACATAAACCCCTGTAACAAGGTCTGGAGTATACCCAAAAAACCATGCATCTCTATAATCATTGGTTGTCCCAGTTTTACCTGCACATGGTCTATTTAATGCTCTTACTCTTCTACCTGTGCCTCTTTTAACTACATCCTCTAAAACTGAGGTTATAAGGTACGCAACCTGAGGGGAAATAGCATTATGCTCTTTAATAAGGCCAAGTTTAAAATCTAAAGTATCAAAATTGAAATTATTTTCAATAGTTTTTCCATGTCTATCAACAATTTTTTTTATAAAGATGAGATTTACATCTTTACCTTGATTTGCAAAAATAGCGTATGCTCTTACAAGTTCAAGCAGAGTAAGTGCAGAAGAACCAAGAGCCATTGACAAGTCGTGATTAAGTGGTGATGTTATTTTTAATTTCCTTGCAAATTTAATTGCATAATCAATTCCAATTTTCTTTAATAATTTAACAGTAACAACATTTCTTGAATGGACAAGAGCATCTCTAAGAGTTGTTGGTCCATAAAATTTTCTTTCATAGTTTTCAGGTTTCCAATATCTTTTCTGCTCTGGTAGATAAAAAATTTCAGGTGTATCAAGAATAACAGTAGCTGGTGTAAAACCTTTTGCAAAAGCTGCTGCATAAATTATTGGTTTAAATCCAGAGCCAGTGAGCCTTTTTGCTTGATATGCCCTGTTAAACTGGTTTTTGCTGTAACTGTATCCTCCAACCATTGCTTTAACAAGACCTGTTTTAGGTTCAACTGACATTATAGCACCATTGACTTTTACAGGCTCAAAAAGGTTAAAAAAATAGGTTTTGCTAATTTTTTTACGTAACTTCACATATATTACATCACCAATTTTTAAAATTTTACTTATATTTTTAGAGATAAACTTTTTTCTTTTAACAGAAATTCTCTTATATGAAATCCACCTATTGTCTTTATAGCTTAAATAACCTGTTAATTTTCCAAGTTTTATAATAGCATAATTATTCTTTTTATCAATATAGGTAACAATAGCTTTATACACTGAATTGTTATTTAATGGAAATTTATTTACTTTAGCTAATTTTTCAACATAGCTACTAATTGCCAGTTTTGATATATGCTCAATTGGGCCAGAAAAACCTCTCCTGTGCTCATACTGCTCTAATCCATCTTTTAAAGCTTTTCTTGCAAAATCTTGTAACTTGAGGTCAACAGATGTGTATATTTTGTATCCTGCTGTATAGAGTGCATCTTCACCATATTTTTTAATCATATAATCTCGAATATAATCAAGAAAATATGGGGCAACAGTCAAATTGTAGTTAACTCTTTTCTTAATGGTAATTTTTTCTTTAAAAGCTTTAATTGCCTCTTCCTGAGTAATCATTTTATTTTTTACCATCTGTTTTAAAACATAAAGCTGTCTCTCCTTTGCTTTCATAAAATTATTTGCAGGAGAGTATAAACTTGGTGCCTTTGGCAGACCTGCAAGCATTGCAGCTTCTGCAAGGGTTAGCTCGTCAAGTGTTTTTCCAAAATAATTTTCAGCAGCAGCAGCAACTCCATAAGAGTTATATCCAAGGTAAATTTGGTTTAAATAAAGGTTTAATATATCATCTTTTGAAAGAAAGTTTTCTATTTTGTATGCAAGAATTATCTCTTTTATCTTTCTGGTAAAAGTTTTTCTTGGTGTAAGAAGAAAAGATTTTACTACCTGCTGGGTAATGGTGCTGCCACCCTGAACAATTTTACGTGCTTTAATATCTTTAATTAATGCCCTGATAATACTTAAAATATCAAGACCTTTATGATGGTAAAAATTTTCATCTTCCGCTGCAATGAATGCATTTTTAACAATGTCAGGGATTTTTGAAATAGGAACATAAATTCTTTTCTCTTTGTAAAATTCTCCAATTATCTGACCATTATTAGAAAAAACTTTTGTAACAACAGGTGGGTTATAATTTTTTAATGATTGTATATCAGGTAAATTTCTATTAAAATGATATATTACACCTGCAACTGTTAAAAAACCACATATAATAAAAACAATAAATGTATAAATTAAAATTTTAAGAAATTTCATCTATATCCTCAGTGTAAAATTTGTATAAATTAATCAATTGGCTGATTGTTATATCATTAATCCTGAAAAATGTATCAAAATTTTTATTAAAAAAATTTAAAAAATTTTCAGAAAAATTTATAAAAGGATTTTTCTTTAATACATTAATGAGTTTTTTCCTTTTACCATAAAAAAAGGCTTTAATAAATAGAAAAAATTTTTCAAAATTTTCTATATTGTACTTATTACTTATCTCAAAAGAAACTAAACTTGAAGTAACTTTAGGCTTTGGATAAAAACAGTTTGGTGAAATATGAAAATTAATTTTAGGAGTTGAAAATGTTTGTGAAATTACAGAGAGTATTGAGTAATTTTTACTGCTATTGTTAGCCACAACTCTTTCTGCAACTTCTTTCTGAAGCATAAAAATAGCTTTTTTATAAATAGTATAATTTGAAAGGACATTGAAAATAATCTGAGTAGAAATATTATATGGCAAATTGCCTATTATAGCTACATTTTTTATTGATGAATCAGGTTGCCACTTCAGAAAGTCAATGTTTAAAATCTCTATTTGTGAAAAAGTTTCTTTTAAAAGCATTGCAAGATTGCTATCTATTTCCACTAAAATTAATCTTTTATTTAAATTTACAAGATGCTGGGTTAAAGCACCTCTACCCGGTCCTATTTCCACTAATGTATCAAAATCAGTATTTTCAATTAATTTTACTATCTTTCTGATTATATTACTGTCTGTTAAAAAATTTTGGCCAAGGCTTTTTTTAGGAATTATCTTTCTGTCCATTGAATATCTTTGTAAAATAATATTTAGAGAAAATATAACTTGGAATTGCTGCTATAATCCCAACAATAACAGAACCAATTAACATTGGAACAAGTAACTCTAATCCCTGCTCTAATATATGGAAATTTTTAAAATCACTAATTATGTAATGTGTGTAGTTCATTTTAAAAATTTTGCAGATTAAGATTCCAACCTCATAATCAATAAAAAGTATAAAGGGAAAAGTTATAGGATTACACAAAAAACTCCCTAAAATAGCAGCAGATTTACTTGCTCTAAAAATAAGGGCAAGGGCAATGCAGAGAATTGTATGAATGCCAAGTAAAGGTGAAAAAGCTATTAGCACACCAATTGCAATGCCTTTGGCAATTCTTTTTGGATTTTCTCTTGCAAGAATAAGTTGATAATAGTAAGATTTAACTTTATTAATAGATTTTCTTAACAAAGTTGCATCCTTGGTGTAGCATTTAGCGAAAAATCAAATGGGAATTTACATTTTGCTGATAAATGCTTGTAATACCCGGCAAGAGCTATCATTGCACCATTATCAGAGCAGAGAATAGGTGAGGCTGTGTAAAAATTTAACCCCTTATTTTTAGCAAATTCTCTAATTTTTTCTTTAATAAATGAATTACATGCAACCCCACCACCAAATGCTATACTTTTTACATTGTGCATTTGAGTAGCTTCATTTAATTTGTAGATAAATGTGTCTGCAATATTGTTTTGAAAGGAGCAACAAATATCCTCTGTTGAGAAACTATGTTCCTTTTTTATATAGTTTAACACTGCTGTTTTTAATCCAGAAAAACTAAAATTTAAGTTCTTTTTTTCAATAAAGGCTTTTGGAAAGTTTATGCAATTTCTACCTTTTTTTGCAAGCCTTTCTACAATGGGACCACCTGGATAGCCAAGATGTAACATTTTGGCAACTTTATCAAAAGCTTCTCCAGCAGCATCATCAAGGGTTTTACCAAGAAGTTTGTATTTGCCAACTTTTTCTACTAAAAAAATAGAGGTATGTCCTCCAGAAGCAACAAGAGATATAAAAGGAAATTCCACACTATTTTCAAAGAGTACAGATAAAATATGACCTTCTATATGGTGTACTGGATATAAAGGTTTTTTTAAAAAATAAGCAATAGCTTTTGCAAAATTTAACCCAATAAGAAGGGAACCAACAAGGCCAGGACCCTGTGTCACTGATATAATATCAATATCATTAGGTGAAATCTCTGCTTTTTTAAAGGCTTCAAAAAATATTCTATCAATTTTTTCTATATGCTTTCTTGAAGCTATTTCTGGGACAACTCCGCCAAAATTCTTATGTTCTTTTATTTGAGAGTATAGAAGATTAGCGTAGATATTTTTATTTTCATCTATAATTGCAATAGCTGTCTCATCACATGAAGATTCTATTCCAAGTATAAACATACACCTAACCACTTTAAGAGTTTTGCACAATTAAAAATTATAAAAGTAAAGCAGATGGTTATCATGGATTCTTCACTTATGTGCTATTCACGGGCTGAAGAATCCATAACTTATAATATTAAATAAAAATTTTAGCAAATTATTAACGACTCTGTGCAAAGGTCTTATTTTTTATTAATAATAACATAAAATTTCAAATTTAGCTACGGGTTTTTAATATTACTCTAAAAATAAAGAAATAATTTGACAAAAAGTAAAAAATTAGTTATTATAAGTTACTATTTGTTATTTGATTTCTAAAATATTTTAATGGAGGAATAGATGTGTAGAAAAATCCTTTTAAATCTTTTTATTTTATCCTTTTTTTCAACATTGGTTTTTGCAAAAACAAAGTTGGTTGTATTTCATGCAGGAAGCTTAACTGTTCCTTTTATGAAGATAGAGAAAGCTTTTGAAAAAGAGAATCCTAATGTTGATGTATTAAGGGTGGTTGGTGGCAGCAGAAAGCTTGCAAGAATGATAGCTGATGTTGGTAAATATGCTGATGTTTATGCTTCTGCAGATTATACCTTGATTAATGATATGCTTATCCCAGAATTTGCAGATAAAAATTTCAAATTTGCATCTAATGAAATGGTAATATGCTATACTGATAAGAGTAAATTTCATAAAAAGATAAATAATAGCAACTGGTATAAAATTATTATGAAAAAAGGTGTTAAATATGGCCATTCAGACCCCAATCTTGATCCTTGTGGTTACAGGACAATTTTACTTTTAAAACTTGCTCAAAAGTATTACAAAATCAAGGATTTTTTTAAAAAAATAACTTCAAATAGAGAAAAAATAATCATCAGGCCAAAGGAAACAGATTTAACACCATTGCTTGAAGAGGGTTTTATTGATTACCTCTTTATATATAAATCAATAGCTGTTCAACATCATTTTAATTATATTAAACTTCCTGATAAAATTAATTTAAGCAAACTAAAGTATAATAGTTTTTATTCATCTGTTAAAGTTAAATTAGCTGGTAAAAAACCTGGAGAATTTATCTATAAAAAAGGAAAGGCTATAATTTATGGAATTACTTATCTTAAAAATTCAAAACATCCATTACTTGCAAAAAAATTTGTAGATTTTGTACTCAACAGAAACAAAGGTGGCAAGATTATCAAAGAATGCGGTCAAAATTTTATTTATCAAGAATGGCCTGAAAGTTCAATAAAATGTAGAGCTATATATGGAAGTGGTAAAAATATTTTTCTACTTGCCACTGGAAGTCCAGGTGAGCTTGGTCTTTTAAAGCAACTTGCTTTAATATTTAACAGGGCTCATAATTCTAAGATGTGCTGGATAAAAGCAGGCTCTGGGAAATCACTAAAATTATTGAAAAGCAGAAAAGTGGATGCAGTTATGGTACATGCTCCAAACGCTGAAAAAGAAGCAATAAAAGAAGGGTGGGCAATTAATAGGACTTTAATAGGTTCAAATGAATTTTTTATTGTTGGGCCAAAAGAAGACCCAGCAAAAATAAAAAAAGCAAAAAGTGTTATTGACGCATATAGAAGAATTGCAAAAACTAAATCTAAATTTTTCTCTCGTGGTGATAATTCTGGGACAAATAAAAAAGAGCTTTATATATGGAGGCTTGCTAAAATGAAACCTTATGAAAAAGAATGGTATATTGTTACTCATGATTTTATGATGGCTACATTGTTAAAAGCTGATAAAGAAAACGGATATTTTATGACAGATTCAAGTACATGGTATTCGGCAAAAGATAAAATTAGAAATTTGAAGGTTTTATTTAAAGATGACCCATTATTAGTAAATGTTTATCATGGGTTATGTGCTTCTATTGGTGCTACACCATCTCAAAAACTTGGTTGTGAATTTATAAGATTTTTAAAATCTAATAATGCACAAAAATTATTAAAAATATATGGAAAAGAAAAGTTTGGGAAAGCTCTTTACAATAATGCCAAATATGCTAAAAAATATGAACATTAAACGTTGGAGATTAAAAATGAAAAAGATAGTCTTAATGTTGATAATTTTTTCTTTTAGCTCAACTTTATTTGCAAGTACTTTGAGATTTGGCTCTAAAGTAAGATTTAGGTATGAGTTTCAAAATAACTTTAATCAGAAATTTTATGGAGCACATCCTAAATATGGTAAGAGTAATGATGGGTTTCTTCTTGGTCGGTTTAATTTTGGATTTGATTACTTTTTTATGAAAAATTTTCATATAAAATTGTGGTGCCAGGACTCAGAGGCATGGGATATAGCAATTCCAGATTATGCATTTTATAATAATACCTTTGGAATGGAGCATAATCCAAATAAAGATAAAATAGAGCTATGGGAAAGTTATATTGAAATGAAAAATATTTTTAATAAAAATTTGGAAGTAAGGGCTGGAAGGCAAAGGATTTTTTTTGGTGATAAAAGGGTATTTGGTCCAGGTGCATGGGGAAATACAGGGAGATGGATTTGGGATGCTATTAAAATGTCTTATAAATTTAAAAAAGATTCTTTTGATATTTTTTATGGGAAAACCATGTTACACGAACCAAATGAATTCAGCTTAAATCATAGACATGGTTATGAAAGCTTTGGTTTTTATAGCCATTTTAGGTTGTCCAAAATATTTTTAAAAATTAATATTGAACCATTTTTTATGACAAAAAAAGATAGGCACAATAGATATAAATCTGAAACCGGTAAAATGGGTGATCTTAATTCTTATTATATTGGGATGAGAATTTTTAGAAAGAATTTAAAAAATTTTGATTTTGATTCATTATATATTATTCAAAGAGGAGATTTTTCTGAGGATGATATTAGAGCCTATGGTTATCATATTTTATTAGCATATAATTTTAAAACTAATTCAAATATAAAATTGAGTTTAGAATACTCATATGGTTCAGGAGATAATAATCACTTTGATAAAAAGCATAAAACATTCGATGGCGCCTTTGGCGCAAGAGATAAAATGTATGGCAGAATGAATCTTTTTCACTGGAAAAATATAAAAGATGCCCAGATAAATGTAGAATTAAAGCCTTTGAAAAAATTATATATTAAAATGGAAATGCACAAATTCTGGCTTGCTTCCAAAAAAGATGCTTGGTACCTTAATAAAAAATTATATATTGATAGAACAGGTAAATCTGGTAACTATCTTGGAAAAGAATTTGACATAGTTGGGAAGTTTAAAATATTTAAAAAAAGTATATTGCAAGCAGGGTATGGTCATTTTTTTCCTGGGCAATTTGCAAAAAATCTTGCATCAAGGAAAGAAGCAAATTGGTTTTTTATACAATGGGAATATAAATTTTCATGGAAAATTTTTTAAAAATAGAAAACTTATCAATTGATTTAAGAAGTTTTAAATTAAAAAACCTCTCTTTTTCAATTAACCAGGGAGATTATCTTGCTATTATTGGTCCCACTGGTTCAGGAAAAACTATTTTTTTAGAAGCTATTCTTGGTATTCATAAATATATGAGTGGTAAAATTTTTTTAAAAAACACTGATATTACTGATTATCCTCCTGAAAAAAGAAAGATAGGTATAATTTATCAAGATTATGCACTTTTTCCACATATTAATGTGTATAAAAATATTGCATATGGGTTAAATAATAAAGATGATAAAAAAATTAGAGAAGTTGCAAAGCTGTTGAACATAGAGAGTCTACTTGAGAGAATGCCTGAGACTTTATCTGGTGGTGAGAAGCAGAGAGTTGCAATGGCAAGAGCACTTATTGTTAATCCTGATATAATTTTAATGGATGAGCCTTTCTCAGCTCTTGATAATGTTACAAAGTCTTCTATTAGAAACCTTATGAAAAAACTTGCTGTAAAATACAATATAACAATTATTCATGTAACACATGACCTTGATGATGTTTGGCTTCTTGCAAATAAGGTAGCAGTTATAAAAGGTGGCAAATTGTTGCAATTTGGCTCTATTGAGGAGGTTATGTATAAACCAGCAAATAGTTTTATTGCAGGTTTTGTTGATACCAATATTCTTAGTGGCAGGGTTTCAAATAATGAAAAAGGGGTTACAGAGATTAAGGTGGGTAATTTTTATATTTACAGCTCTGATGTTGCAAAAGTTGGTGAAAAGGTAAAAGTTGCATTTAGGCCAGAAGATATTATTATTTTTAAAAATGCACCATCAGATTCATCAGCGAGAAATATTCTTTCTGGAACTTTAATTGATTTTAATATGGAAAATAAGGTTTATTATTTAATTTTAAAAGTTGGAAGTTTTAGAATAAAAGCTATAGTTACCAAAAATGCTTTTGATGAGCTTAATTTAAAATCAGGTGATGAAATTTATTTTCTATTAAAAGCCACAAATGTAAGGATATATAATGAAATTTAAATTTTTATTCTATACCTTATCTTCAATAATTTTCTTTTTTATATTTTTACCACTTTTAAATATTTTTATGTTTCCAACAATTTCCAATTTAATTAATTCTATTAAAGATAGTGAAGTGGTGCATGCTCTCCTATTAAGTTTGTATTCCTCTATTTTGGCAGCAATACTGTCAGTTATTTTTGGTACTCCAATAGCCTATGTTTTTGCAAGAAAAGATTTCCCATTTAAAAAAATTATTGAGGGTATTGTTGATCTTCCCATAATGATACCACATCCTGTAATTGGTCTTGCAATTTTGTCTGTTGTGGCAAAAGATTACTGGATAGGGAAAATTTTAAATAAACTTGCTATTGATGTTGTTGGCTCTGTTGTTGGTATTGTTATGGTTTTAACATATGTTGCCCTTCCATTTTATATAAATAGTGTGAAAAGTGGAATTAAATCTATTCCTGAGAGATTGGAGTATGTTTCAAGAACACTTGGGAAATCACAATTTGAAACTTTTTTTAAAATTACTATACCACTATCATTAAAAAGTATTCTTGAAGGAATAATAATGGCAATGGCAAGAGCAATTAGTGAATTTGGGGCTGTGATAATTATTGCATATCATCCAATGGTAGCTCCAGTGATGATTTATGAAAGATTTACATCTTATGGATTAAAATACTCAATGCCTGTTGCTGTGTGGCTTATGTTAATTTGCCTAATCTTTTTTATTATATTAAGGATTGTTATAAATAGAAGAAATTAATTTTGGAATTTAAGTTTTACATTGAAAACCGGATTATACAAAAACAAAATTAAAACTCAACAGTAATTTTTTGATAAGTGTTCTTATTTACCAGAAAAGCTGTTATTTTGAGGGCGTTAGCCTGAAAAATCTCTTGATTCAAGGTTGGTTTTATATTTTTTGAATATTAACAATAAAAAATTTTTTATTTTTAAAAGGAGTGAAGCTTGAATTTCTGATTTTTATAAGACCTTTGCACAATAAAAAATGGTAAAAATTAATCCAATAGATAAGAAAAGTAAGTAGGTATAATGGATTCTTCGCTTTGCTCAGAATGACTTTTTCGAGGTCATTCTGAAGAAGCATAGCGACTGAAGAATCCATAAGTTATTATTATCAAATAAAAATTTAGCATATCACTAAAGATGCTGTGCAAAGGTCTTTTTATGTTTCATACACCACTATAATATTCCTGCCAGATGATTTTGCTTTATAAAGAGCGTTATCAGCAAAATTAACTATATCATCACAAGAAGAAATTTTTGAATAATCCTCAACTGTAAAAATCCCCATACTTAATGTAATGAAATTTATTGGTGATGCTTTATGGGGAATTTTCAGATTTTCAATATTTTTCTTAATATCGTAGGCAATAGAGATAGCGCCTTGTTCATTGGTATTTGGCAAAACAACTGCAAATTCTTCGCCTCCATACCTTGCACAGAAATCAGACATTCTTTTAAGAGACTTTTTTATTGCCTCAGCAACATTCTTAAGGCAAATATCACCTTTTCTATGACCATAAGTATCATTGTATTTTTTAAACCAGTCAATATCACAAATAATTAATGATAATGGTGTATTTGCTCTTTTTCCCCTTGAAACCTCTTCTGCGATTTTTTCTTCAAACATTCTTCTATTGTATATACCTGTAAGACCATCATAAGTTGCCTGTTTTTCAATCTCTTGATAAGCTCTTTCAAGCTTTCTTCCTGAGTAGATAATAAAAATAACACCTAACAATCCAATGAAAAAGTGGCCTACTGCAAGTGGCATAATAGGTAAATCAGGAGCAAATGGTATTAAAATACTAATCCCACCAACCATTTCTCCTATTTTTAAATTTTTATGGCATTTTAAGCAAGGTTTTTGAGCTGTTAACACACTCATATAAAAGTATTTATTGCCAACTTTTTTAAAAAATTCTTTTTTTCCTTTTTTAAAAGATAAAAGAGCTTCCCTTTCCAGTTGATTTGGTTTGTTTTTAGGGTTTAAAGGGTTTAAACTTTTGATGCCAATTATTACACCTCTCTCTTTTTCTGATAGGTCTGATAACTGCCTTGTCATATATGCAGGATTGATTTTGGTAAGTATGAGATTGTTGCTAACCTTTATATCTCTTAAAGGGTCTTTTAAGTAGGGATTGGGTCTGGTGTTGTTATCAACAATAACATAGACCCCACCATGCATTGCATTCCACTCTCTTGTGAGGAGTACAAAATCAAAAAAACTTTTTGAAATTTCATATGCTATAAACCGGGTTTGCTTTCTAACACGATAATAATGCCAACAGAGTGAGAAGAGAACTACAGAAATCCAGAGAAGAATGTAAAGATAGAAAATCTTTTTCATTTTTTGTGAAAAGTTTTTTTAAAAATAGTTACCATTTTAGAAAATAAAAATCAAGATTTTTAATAAAAAATATCAATTATTTTTATTAATAGAATAAAGAAGATATATTATATCAAACAAGTCTTATTTAAAATATAATTGTGTTTTAAGATAATTATTAACATATCCAATTATTTCTTGAATAATAATTATAACTATGTTATATTTATATTAACTCTGTATCTTGTATAATAAATGAAAAATACTTTATTTTTTTAAAATGGATAATCCAAATTATTTAAAATCATTAAAAAATAACTATTTCTTTCTTGCAGCCCTATGGACACTGTGCATAGTTTCTGCCTGCTATTTTACCTTTTTAAGAGAAAAAAAACATACTATCAATCTTGCTGTTGAAAGTGCAACTTTTTTCAATAATATGGCAAAGAAAATAATTAAATGGAGTAGTCTGAACAAAGGTGTTTATGTTTCATCAAAAAATAATAAGCAGAAAAAATTTATTTTTAAAGATATTTTTCAGGTTTTAAGGGAAGTTTCAGAAATTGATAATTCTCAAAATATTGTTATTAGACTAACCAGTTTAAATCCTGTTGATATTAAAAACTCTCCAGATAATTGGGAGAGAAATGGGCTAAAAATAATAGAAAAAACAAGAAAGCCATATTATGGTTTTTCAAAAATTAATGGAAATGTTCAGGTATTTAGATATTTATCTCCTCTTTTTGTAACAAAAGATTGTACTAATTGTCATTCTAAACTATCTTTAAAGTTAGGTCAGTTAAGAGGTGCCATAAGTATAATTTTCCCTGCATCAAAATTTTTGGAAACAGAGAAAACATCAATTAACCATTCTATCTATTTCTTTGTGCTTATCTGGATAATTGGCATAAGTGCACTAATATTTCTTTACAGAGATAATTACAGATTACTGATTAAAATTGATGAATTATCAAATAGATTTAAGATTATTTTTGAAAACTCTCATTTACCAATGTTTATTTTAGAGAATAATCTTTTTGTTGATTGCAACAGAGCAGCAGTGAAACTTTTTAAAGCTAAAAGTAAAGAAGATATTATTAATCATCATCCTGCTGATATTTCTCCAGATTTTCAGGAACAGGGAATAAAATCTTTTGAAAAAGCCAATGAAATGCTCGCTAAAGGTATCAAAGAAGGTTTTGTTAATTTTGAATGGTTTCATAAAGATTTTAACAACCAGATAATTTATACACTTGTTACTTTAAGCTTGTTTGTTGAAAATAACAGAAATTTTATATTTGCATTGGTTCAGGATATATCTCATTTAAAAGATTTTGAAAGAAAGCTTAATGCTACATTAAACACTATAAATGAAGCTGTTGTTGTAGTTGATAATAGATGCATAATTACAATTTTCAACCCTGTTGCTGAAAAATTAACTGGTATAAAAAAAGAGAATGCATTAAATAAAGATTTTTATGAAGTATTCAACTTATATGATTTAGAAACAGGTAAAAAAATTGAGACACGTTACACGAATATCCATAAAAAAGTTAGATTAACATCTGTAAATAGAGAAAATTTTATAGTTGAAGTTTTTGTGTCTCCGTTATTTGAAATGGATAGGCAGGTTGGAACTGTTGTGATAATCAGGGATGTTACAGAAAAAGAGCAGATGGAAAAAGAGCTTGCCAAAATAAAAACTCTTGAAAAAATAGGAAGATTAGCAGCAGGAATAGCCCATGAATTTAACAATCTTCTTACAGTTATTTATGGAAATGTTTCTCTGCTTAAATTAAAGAGTGTTGATATTGTCACAAGAAAATATATTGAAAAGATTGAAAATACTCTTAAACCTGCTATGGAACTAACTGGCAAGCTTCTAACCTTTTCTAAAGGGGGCGAGCCTCTGAGAGAGTCAGTTTTTCTTAAAGATATTTTTGAAGAAATTAAAATTATTTTTAAGGATAAAGATAATATTGAATTAGTATCAAATATTGCTCCAGATTTATATTGTGTAAATATTGATAAAAAGCAATTTTTTCTCTGTTTGAAAAATATAATAATAAACTCAATAGAAGCAATGCCCAATGGTGGCTCAATCTATATTAATGTTTCAAATTTTGATGTTGATGAAAAGCATGAAATTTTAAAAAAGGGTTCTTATGTGAAAATAGAAATTATTGATACAGGTGTTGGTATTCCTGAGAAAGTTCTTGATAAAATATTTGACCCATTTTTTACAACCAAAGAGTCAGCCACTGGACTGGGACTTTCAATTGCTTACTCCATAATAGAAAAACATGGTGGCTTAATAACAGTTGAGTCTTCTGAAAATAGAGGTACAACAATAACAATTTACCTTCCAGCAACAGATAATTTTGATGAAACATCAAGTTTATCAAAAAAAGGAAATATTAAAGTGCTATTTATGGATGACAATGATACTGTTAGAGAAATAGCAAAAGAGATTTTTCAATCTTTAAATTGTAGTGTTGACCTATGTATTAATGGCGATGAAGCTATTGAGTTTGCCCGTAAAAATAGATATGATTTAATTATACTTGATTTTACAATAGAATATGGTAGAGGAGCTAAAGAGATAATTGGTGAGATAAAAAAAGAGAATATAGAAGCAAAATTTGTTGTGGTAAGTGGTTATCCTATTGAAAAGATTTTTCCTGATTACAGAAATTTAGGATTTGATTATTTTCTCATGAAGCCTTTTACATTAATAGATATAAAGAATATGTTGAAAAAAATTTAAATAATAGAGTTTGGAAATTATGGAAAATATCACAAATGATATTTTTAAAAAAATTGTAGAGCAGGCTGGAGAGAGTATAGTTGTTACTGATTTAAAGGGGAATATTGTATATGTAAACAAAGCTTTTGAAAATGTTACAGGTTATTCAGAAAGTGAAGTTTTAGGGAAAAATCCAAAAATTTTAAAAAGTGGAAAACATGGTGGAGAGTTTTATAAAATTTTATGGAAAACTATTTTATCAGGTAAAGTCTGGCGTGGGGAAATTTTAAATAAAAAGAAAAATGGGGAAAACTTTTTTGAAAAAGCAATTATTTTCCCTTTAAAAAATAGTGATGATAAAATTACACATTTTGCAAAGATTGCAATAGATATAACTTCAACTATTGAAATTGAAAAAAGATTCAGAACAATTGTTGATAATGCTCCAAATCCAATGGGTGTGTATATTGGAGAGAAAATTGTTTATGTTAATAAAGCTGCTGTTAAAACTGTAGGTGCAAAAGATGAAAGAGAGATTTTAGGTAGAAGTATTTATGAATTTATTCATCCTGATTACAAAGAAGAGTTAAAAGATAGAATGGAGAAACTATATGCAGGTGAAGTATTATCTCCAGTTGAACAGAAAATAATAACCTTGGATGGAAGAATTATAGAAATATTGGTTAATGCTGTGTTAATCACCTACAACAATGAACCAGCAATTTTATCACAAATGGTTGACATTAGCAAGCAGAAAGAAGTTGAAAGAAAATTAAAGGAAAGTGAAGAAAAGTATAAAAACATTTCTCATTTATACAGGTTAATGGCTGATAATATTCCAGACCTTGTATGGGCAAAGGATACAGAAGGGAAGTTTTTATTTGTTAACAAAGCAGATGCTGAATTCCTTGGGGCAAAAGATACAGAAGAACCAATAGGCAAAGATGATATGTTTTTTGTAAAAAGGTATAGAGCAGAGCGACCTGATAGGGATGATTGGTTTACTTTTGGAGAGCAGTGTATTAATTCTGATGAAGTAGTTTTGAGAAATAGAAGACCAGGTAGATTTGATGAATTTGGTAATGTGAGGGGGAAATATCTCCACCTTGATGTATACAAAGCTCCTATTTTTGATGAGAATGGAAAATTAATAGGCACTGTCGGTCATGGGAGGATAGTTACTAAAGAAAGGGAGATGGAGAAAAAGCTGAAAGAAAGTGAAGAAAAATTTCGAATGTTATTTGAAGAATCACAGGATGTAATATTTATTACAACTTTAGATGGTAAATTTATAGATATAAATCCTGCTGGATTAAAGTTTTTTGGTTATGATTCTGTTGAGGAGATAAAAAAAGTTGATATAGCAAAAGATATTTATAAACATGTTGAAGATAGAGAGTTTTTTGTAAATGAAGTTAAAAAGAAAGGTAAAATAAAAGATTATGAGATAACTTTTAAAAGGAAAGATGGAAAAGAAGTTATAGGATTATTATCAGCTACACCTATTTTTGATAAAAATAGAAATTTAAAAGGTCTTAGAGGAACTATTAAAGATATTACAGATAAAAAAATGCTTGAGGTTCAATTGCTTCATGCTCAAAAAATGGAATCAATAGGCAGACTTACTGGGGGTATTGCCCATGATTTTAACAATATCCTTACTGTGATTAATGGTTTTTCAGAAATTGCACTTAAAAAAATTTCTGAAGATCATCCTTTGTATAAAAGTATTTTATCCATATACAATGCTGGTATAAAAGCCAAAAATTTAATTAGCAAACTAATGGCATTTAGTAGGAAACACCCTTTTAATCCTGAAATTTTAAACTTAAATCAACTAATTTTATCACTTGAAAAAATGCTTCGGCAGTTAATAGGTGAAGATGTAGAGCTCCAGATTGTTTTATACAAAGATTTACCATATATTAAAGCTGATGCTTCGCAAATAGAGCAGATATTGTTAAATCTTGTAGTAAATGCAAAGGATGCTATTGAAGATAAATTAGAAAATTCAGAAAATAAGAGGATAACTATTGAAACAGGTATTAAACATTTTGAAGATAATTATTTTTTTAAAATTTCAGGAATAAGATCAGGTTTATATTCATTTATTTCAATTACTGATAATGGAATTGGTATGGATGAAGATACCAAAAATAAAATATTTGAGCCTTATTTTACAACAAAAGAGAAAAATAGAGGAACAGGACTTGGCCTTTCTGTTATCTTTACAATAGTTAAGCAAAATAATGGGTTTATTGATGTTGATTCTGAATTGAACAGAGGAACCACATTTAAAATATATTTTCCAGTTACTGCTGAAGAGGAAAATATAGTAGAAGAGAGAGATAGTGAAAATAAAATAACTTTTGGAAAGGGAAATATTTTAATTGTAGAAGACAATAATGATGTAAGGACTTTTGCAGCTGAGGCATTAAAGACAATAGGTTACAATGTTTATGAGGCTGAAAATGGTAAAAAAGCTTTAAGGAAAATAGAAGAAATCAATTTAACAATAGATGTGGTTATTACTGATATTATTATGCCTGAAATTAATGGATGGGAACTATCTGAAAAGATTAAAAAACGTTTTCCACAGATAAAAATAATTTATACATCTGGCTATAGTGGAGCATATTTAAAAAATTTTGAAAAATTGGTAGAAGGAGAAAATTTTTTAAGAAAGCCTTTCACATTAAAAGAGTTAGCAAACATAGTTAAAAAGGCAATAGAAATTTCTTGAAATTTAATCTCTTTTCCGTTATAAACACTTTGAGAAAAAAAATACAAGAGGTTTGGTATGGCAAAACTTACTATTAATCCTATGACCAGAATAGAGGGTCACGTTGGGGTATATGTTACAGTTGAAAATGGCAAAGTAGTTGATTCAAAAGTAGCAGGAGAAATGTTTAGAGGATTTGAAATTTTTCTAAAAAACAGACATCCCTTTGATGCTGTTAGAATCACCCAGAGAGTTTGTGGGGTTTGTCATGAAGTTCATGGAATGGCTTCAATTCTTGCAAATGAGGACCTGTATAAATTAAAACCAACTGAAAATGGGATGCTAATAAGAGATGTTATTTTGGGACTTCATATGGTTTGGGATCATATTTTGCACTTTTACACATTAAGTCTTGCTGATTGGGTAGATTTTGCAGTTGTGTTAAAATATAATGGCAAAGATAAATTTATTAACGACACCAAAGAATGGGTAGCCAAGAAAAGTCCTGTATTGCTAACAGAAAAACCCAAAGGTAAATATATTACAGAACCAGAAATTGGTTTAAATATGGTTGTTAATTATCTTAAAGCTATGAGATTGTTCCCTCGTATGGGAAGTGGCATAGCAGTTCTTGGAGCAAAAGTTCCATTTGTGCATTCAACTTTGCCAGGTGGAGCCACTTCAATACTTTCCATAGACAGGCTTGCAAAGGTTGCTGATGTTGCAGGTATAATGGAGGAATTTGTTTATTCTAATTATATCCCTGATGCAATGAATCTTTCTAAATATTTTAAAGAATATTTTGATATTGGTTTCAGTTATCCAAATCTATTTTCTCACAAGTCATTTTATGCTACAGGCACTCCTCTCTTCAATGATAAGGTTATGATAAATTGGAAAGAGGAGAATTATAATTTTTCAAACATTAGAGAAGAGCTTGCTCACAGTTTTTATAAAGGTCCTGATGAAGGGTATGAATTTAAAAAATCTAAAACTGTTCCTGCTCCTGATAAAAGTGGAGCATATTCATGGATAAAATCTCCAAGATACAATGGACATCCAATGGAAGTTGGACCACTTGGAAGAATGTATCTTGCCAGGGATAAAGATTTTTTCAATGCTTTAAAGGAATTAAATGTTCCAGAAAGAAAAGCAATATCCACTATGGGCAGAATTCTTGCCAGGGCATATGAAGCAAAGAGGTTGATTGATTATGTTAATAGAATAGTTTTTAAAATAGATCCATCAAAGCCAACAATTAATGAAGCAGATATTTCAAAACCTATTACTGGTGAAGGACTTGGTAGAAGTGTAGCAGCAAGAGGTGAGCTTATTCATTATATTGTAGCTGAAAATGGTAAAATAAAGAATTACCAAATGATAATGCCAACAACATGGAATTTTGGTCCTCGTGATAGTAAAGGTCAGATGAGCCCAGTTGAAAAAGCATTAATTGGCACTCCAATAGCCAATCCTCCTCAGCTACTTGAAGCAGGTAGGACAGTTAGAAGTTATGACCCATGCACTGCGTGTTCAATTCATTAAAGGAGCATTAATATGTTTACAAGAAGGGAATTTTTAAAAAAATGTGGTCAAATAGCACTTGTTATAGGTGCAAGCCCTCTGATTAGCAGTGATTTAGCTCATGCATTTGAAAGAATAGCCTCAGGAGATGTTAGAGTTATATTTTTGCAGGGCCAAGCCTGTAGTGGTTGTTCTGTTTCTTTACTTTATGGTGATTCTCCAGAGCTGTTTTATGTTATAACCAGGATAATAGATACACAATTTCACCCAAATATTTCTGCTGCTCAGGGTGAAATGGTTATTGATATAATTAATAAAAATGTAGAAGAAGGTGGATATTTCCTTGTTGTTGAAGGCTCTATCCCGGAGAAAATAAAAACAGCCTGTTTATTTGGAGAAGAAACATTTTACGATGCATCTGTTAGAATTATGAAAAATGCAGCAGGTATTATAGCTATGGGTACCTGTTCAAGTTGGGGAGGGATTCCTGCATCAAATATGAATCCCACAGGTGCAAGAGATGTTGAATATGTAATGAAAAAAGAGAATATTAAGAAGCCGTTTATTAGAGTTCCTGGTTGTCCTATTCAACCAGATAGGTTTTTAGGAACAGTTGCATATCTTGTAGCATATGGGAAACCCCCAAAGCTTGATAAGAAATTTAAACCAGTAAAATATTTTGGCAAAGATAAAAAAATTCATGACCATTGTGATAGATTTCAATTTTTTGCTCAGGATAAATATATAATGAATTTTAATGAAAAAGAAGGCTGCCTGCTAAAAAAAGGTTGTAGGGGACCTATAACATATACAGATTGCCCATTTAGAAGATGGAATCTTGGTACAAATTTTTGTATTAATTCTAATACACCATGCATTGGTTGTGTAAATGAAGATTTCCCTTATAAACCTGATAATCCCTTTTATACTGATCCTACAAAAATTTATTAAGGAGTTGATAAATGAAAATAAAAGGTAAACTTTTGTTGCCATTAGTTCTCGGTTTTTTAATAATATTAGCAATTTTTGCATACTTTTCATTTAATAACTTAAATAAAACTAAATATTTATTTTTAAATTCTTCAAGAGGTCTTGTGGATATTACTTTTAGCTCTGTTTCAGATGCTCTTCAGAAAGGTAATATGGCAATTTTTGAAAAAACATTGAAAGTTATTGGTGATGAGAAAATTATTAAAGAGTTCTCTCTTCTTGATAAAAAAGGAGTTGTAAAATATTCATCAGACCCTGCAAATAATGGTAAAAATTACAGTAAAGATATAGAGAATATTCAGGAGTTAAAATTTAAAGAAATTAACAATAAAAACTTGCTTAAATATATTTTACCAATAAAAGCTACACCATACTGCCTGAGATGCCATACAACCTGGAAAAATAGAGAAATTATTGGGTACTACTATCTTACAATTGAATCAAGTGATTATTTTTCTCTAATAAAAAGTGTGAAATTCAACTCAGTGGTTAATATTTTCATTGTTATTTTAATTGTTCTGATTTTAATTTTCTTAATAAACAGGATAATTTTAAAACCAGTTGCTTCTCTCTCATACACTTTAAAAGATATTTCTGAAGGAGAAGGTGATCTTACTAAACATTTAGAAATAGTTTCTCATGATGAGTTTGGAGGGTTAGGTAAATATTTTAACACATTTATTGATAAATTGCATGAAATTATTTTTAATATAAAAAAAATGTCCTTAAAGGTGTACTCAATTTTTGTTAAAATTGACGAAATTACAGATGTTATGATTGAGCAAAATGTTAAAGATATAGCCCCAAAAATTTCAAAAGTAAATGAAGGGATGAATGATATAGAAAGCTCCCTTGAAAATGTTTATGCTGCAATAGAAGAAGTTTCAAATAGCGCAGATGATGTTGCGTCAAGTGCTGCCCAGATTAATAAAAATTTAGAGCATGTAAATATAAATATGGCTGAGATGTCTGAGAAAGTTAATGAAACAGTAGAAAAACTTACAGATATTGCAGAGCTTGTTGATAATGTTTCCAATAAGGTTTCTAATAGTATAGAAAATATTTATGAAGTTGAAGAAGCAGGCCGAGACGTAAAAAGCAAAATTCAGGAGACATTCAATGCAGTTGAAAATATTTCCACAGAAATAGACTCTATTTCAAGTGCTGTAAATGAGCAGGCAGCAAGTATTGAAGAAGTGGCAAACCATGCTAACAATGTTCTTGGGTTTAGTTCAGAAGCTGTAGAAAAGGCACAGGAAGGTATGGAGCATTTGAAAAAACTTCTTGATTCAATATTTACCATTAAAAATTCAGTTGAGAAAGAGGGAGATATTATTAATGAACTTTATGAAATGGCTGGAAATATAGGAAAAATTACAGACACTATTAATGAGATTAGTGAACAGACAAATCTTCTTGCTCTTAATGCAGCAATTGAGGCAGCAAGAGCTGGTGAACATGGTAAAGGATTTGCAGTGGTTGCTGATGAAGTTAGAAAGCTTGCAGAGAGAAGTGCTGGTGCATCCAAAGAGATTGCTGGGCTTATAAAAGATATTCAGGAAAAAATTAATGAATCAACTAAATATATAGAAGAAGGGATTAGAGAAGTTGAATATGGAAGTGAACTTGCAGAAAACACAAATAAAGCTGTAAAAGAGATAGTGGAGACAAATGAGGGAGTTAAAGTTTCTATTAATCAGATTACCAATGCAACCAATGAGCAATCAAATGTTAGTAAACAATTGGTGCAAACTGTTCTTAAGGTAAAAGATAGTAGTGATTCTATTGTAAATATTGCTGAGATTTTAAGTGGAGCTGGTGATAATATTATTGAGAAAGTTAATTTGTTAAAAGAGGTGATTGAAGATACTGATAAATCAAGTAAAGTTCAGAAGGAAAATACTGAGATACTTCTTGAAAAAGTAGAAGAAATGAATATCAAAGTTAAAGAAACTACAGATTCTGCAAAAGAGCAGATTGGTTCTATAAAAAATATTATAGATAAAATAGAAAATATATCAGGATTAACCACAAAAGTAGTTCAAGCTGTTTCAGATGAAAGAGAGATTGTTAACAGAGTTAAAGAAATTACCAGTGAGCTTGTTGAGTCAAATGAAAATTACCTTGAGAATATTAAAGTGATGGATAAAATTTCAAAAGATGCTAAGGTTGAAGTTGAAAACCTTATGAAGGAAATAGAAATTTTTAAATTAAAAAAAGAGTTAGAGAAATAGAAGAGTGGTAAATTGAAATTTTTAATATGTTATTAAAAAATTGCTAAAAGTTCTATGGTAATAAATCTTTTGTAAAAAAATTGTAAAAAAATTGTAAAAAAATCAAAAATTAGTTGAAATTATATTTAAAATACATTATACAATATAAAATATTAACCCTTTCTTCCATCAGGAGGCAGACATGTCTAAAGTATTCAAGGAAAATTTTAAAGAAAAATTAAAATCAAGCGGAGTATCCAGAAGAGATTTTCTTAAATTCTGTACTACAATGGCAGGTGTTTTGGCACTTGAATCTACAATGGCTCCTAAAATTGCCCATGCACTTGAAACTAAAAAAAGGCCACCTGTTATATGGCTTGAATTTCAGGATTGTGCTGGTTGTGCAGAGTCTTTCCTTAGAGCCACACGTCCTACTGTAGAAAAATTAATTCTTGACACATTATCACTTGATTATCATGAGACTTTAATGGCAGCATCTGGTTATCTTGCAGAAGAGGCAAAAGAAAAAACAATAAAAGAAGGGAAATATATCTTAATAGTGGAAGGTGCTATCCCTACAGCAGAAAATGGAATTTATTGTACAATAGGTGGAAAGACAGCTATTGAGCATTTACATGAAGCAGCTAAAAATGCTCTTGCAATAATTACTGTTGGCAACTGTGCATCTTTTGGAGGCTTGCCAAAAGCTGCTCCAAATCCAACCAAAGCAGCTGGAGTTATGGATATTATAAAGGATAAACCTATTATTAATCTACCTGGTTGTCCCGTTAATGCTGTAAATATTACCGCTACTATTGTACATTATATTACTTTCAATAAATTGCCAAAAGTTGACAAATTAAAGAGACCATTGTTTGCTTATGGGTATAGAATACATGATAATTGTGAAAGAAGAGCTCACTTTGATAGAGGTGAATTTGTCCATGAGTGGGGAGATGAAGGACATAGAAATGGCTGGTGCTTGTATAAAATGGGATGTAAAGGACCAGTTACATTTGCAAATTGCCCAAGAGTGAGATGGAATGATGGCGTTAGCTGGCCAGTTGGTGCTGGTCATGGATGCCTTGCATGTACTGAGCCAGATTTTTGGGAGCTTGGAGCATACAATCAGGCTAATATCCCGGAATATATACCACCTGCAACGTATCCAAAAGTGGGTAAAGTAAAGAAAGAAGTTCCATCATCAGCTGATAAAATTTTAGGAGGTCTTATTGGTGCTGCTGTTGGTGGTGCTGTTGCCATTGGTTTAACTAAAATTGGTAATAAAAAAAGTGAAGATGAATAGATGAATTTTAAGGAGGCATTTAATGTCTTTAAATAGAAGAAGTTTTTTAAAAATTCTTGGATTAACATCTGGAAGCTTATTGCTCAAACCAATTAAAGGGAAAACTGCTGTTACACCTAAGTTTAATGGTGAAGTAGCTGTTCTTTATGATGCTTCTAAATGTGTTGGTTGCAAATCTTGCCAGAATGCCTGTAAAAGAGTGCATAATTTACCACCTGAGATAGGGCCTTCTGGTTTATATGATGAACCAGAGGATCTCTCAGAAAATACCTGGAATTTAATAGAAATTGCAAAAGAGGGAGACAAACATCCTTTCTTTTTTAGAAGATGCTTTCATTGTACAGAAGCAAGCTGTGTAAATGTTTGTCCTACAGGAGCAGCGCACCATACTTCAATTGGTGCTGTGGTTATAGATCAGAACTGGTGTATTGGATGTGGATATTGTGCCCAGGCCTGTCCATTTGGTGTGCCTCATCTTGGAGAGGGCAAAGAAAAAGCAACAGCAAGAAAATGTACATTATGTTTTGAAAGATTTAAGCAAGGTGAAGTGCCTGCATGTGTTGCAAACTGCACTACTGGTGCATTGACTTTTGGAAATAGAAAAGATTTAATTACAAAAGCAAGGAAAAAAATAGAAGAATTAAAAGAGCAGGGTTATAAAGAAGCAAATCTTTATGGCGATTTTGAGCTTGGTGGAATGCATCATATTTCAATACTGCTTGATAAGCCTTCAGTTTATGGTTTACCTGATAATCCTAAAGTAGCAACCAATATTATGGCTGAAAGCTGGTTAAGCGGTTTGTTTAGTGCTGGATTGATTTCTGTTTTAATTATGCCATTCTGGTTATCTCATAGAAAACCAGAGGAGAAAAAAGAACTAAAAGAATATTTAAATTCAATAAAATCTATAACTGAAAGCCAAGAATCCGAGGAGGATTAAAATGCATGAAGAACTTTTGTGGAAATGGCAAATCTGGCTCTATTTATGGGCAGCTGGAGTAGCAGGCGGCGGCTATTTTATTGCTTATCTTATAAATATTTTTACAGGTTTTAAAGAAAACAGACTTGTAAAATATGCAACTTATATAGGAGTCCCTTTTGTTGCTTTTGGCACAATAATGTTACT
>CAZIZE010000012.1:0-25824 GCA_964543655.1 uncultured bacterium | reverse complement strand
ATTAAATTTATGAACAAATATTCACACAGGCCTATTCCTGAAGTTTATACTGTATGGTATGAATATGTTTTAGGAGAAAGAGTAAAGCTTATAGAAGAGCTAAATTACTACATTGAAGCTAACCGGCCAATTTCAGAAAAGTACATTTTAAAACTTTTTAAAAAATATTTCACACCTGATTTTTCAAAAGAAGCTGTTAATATTTTAAAGACAATTAAAGAGAAAATAGTATATCTTTCAAAAGTTTTAAAGGATGAAAGCTCATTTCACTCAGAGAGAAGAGAGAATCTCAATAATATGAAAGCAGAATTTGAGAAATCAGAAATTGCTGATACTGAAAAATTCCTTGATTTTTTGGCAAAAGAGATAGACCTATTAATAGAAAGGGAAGCAAGTTTTACAGAGATAATTTTGCAGTCTTACAATGATTTTGATTCAATAAAAGAGGAATTAGAGCAACTAAGAGAAGAGTCTAAAAAAGACCCTCTTACAGGGTTATTAAATAGAAGGGGCTTTGACCTTGCCATTGAAAAGATTTTAAAAGATGAAGAAATTAAAAACATCTCACTTATCTTTGTTGATATTGATGATTTTAAAAAATTTAATGATAAATATGGACATCTAATTGGTGATGAAGTTTTAAAATTTATTGCAAATATTCTTAAAAGGAATTTAAAAGGCAAAGATATTATTGCAAGATTTGGTGGTGAGGAGATAATTATACTTGTAACCAATACACCATATAAAAATGTTGTAATGCTTGCAGAGTATTTAAGGCAGGAAATTGCAAGTAAAAGATTGATAATTAAAAATAAAAAGGAAAAACTACCTCAAATTACAGTATCAATGGGTGTTGCTGAATTAAAAAAAGATGAAAGTATAGAATCATTAATTGAACGAGCAGACAAATTAATGTACCATTCTAAAACTCATGGTAAAAATAGAGTTACATCAGAATTTGATTAGACTCCTATCTTAGTTTTCAAAAGTTTTATAAAATTTTTACCAGCAGGTGATAAAGAGAAATTTTTTGATGTAACAAGGTAAAATTTTCTACTAATTGGAGTGACATTTTTTATTTTAATTTCAAATAACTTACCCTCTTTTAACTCCTCTTTTACTGCTATTCTGCTAACAAATGAATATCCAAGCCCTGCTTTTACCATTTCTTTAACAGCGTTTAGACTGCCTAATTTTGCAATAAAATTTAATGAATCATAGAAGAAGCCTTTATTCTGTAAAAATTCTCTAACAGTGTAAATTGTCCCTGAGCCTTCTTCTCTTGTAATTATTGGTAAATTTTTTAGCTGCTCCAATTCAATTTCTCTTTCACTTATGTTGTTTATAAAAATTATTTCATCTTTGAATAGTTCATAAAATTGAAAAGATTTATCTGAAATTTTTGTGCCAACAATTGCAAATTCAATTTTACCATTTTTTAGTTCTTTAAGGCATTTGAAACTATCTTTTATGTTGAGATTTATAGTGATATTTGGATATTTTTCTTTAAAGCTGTGGATAATCATTGGTATAATATATTCTCCAGGAAGAGTACTGGCACCAATAATAATTTCACCATCTTTTAAGCCTTTTAAATCATTTATAGCAGTTTTTAAATTTTCAACATTTTTTAATATTCTAAGAGAATGATGGTATAATATTTCACCAGCTTTTGTGAGGGAGAATTTTTTGTAACTTCTATTTATTAAAATAACATCAAGCTCTTTTTCTAATTGAGAAATCTGGTGGCTAACTGATGGCTGTGTTAAGTAAAGCTCTTCAGCAGTTTTAGAAAAATTTTTATTTTCTGCAAGTTTCACAAAAGTTTCAAGCCATTTTAAAAGCATGGCATCTATAATATATAAAATTTTTCTTTTAATCAATAATTTTTTATTTTTTATTGATAATATTTAGAATAAGTGGTAGTAAAATAGTGAAAACTTCTATATGGGGGGCAAAATGAAAAAGCGAATTAAACAATTTAGAGAATTTGTTACTCTCAGTAATTATAAAAAAGTAATTATTAGACCCACTATTGATAAAGATAAAGAGATGGTTTATGAATTGTTTCAGAGGGCAGATGAGTCTGATATGATTTTTTTAAAAGATAAAGTAAAAAATAGAGAAACAGTTGAGAGGTGGTACAGTGAAATAGATTTTTCAAAGGTGTTGCCAATTATAGCCCAGTATGAAGATAAAATAGTTGGTAATACAACACTTCATTTTATGACAAAGTCTAAAAGACATATGGCTGAAATTAGAATTTTCCTTGACAAAGAATTTAGAGGAATTGGACTTGGGTCATATCTTGTAAAATCTCAAATTAAAATAGCAAAAGAACTTGGATTAAAATTTATAATAGCAGAGATAATTTCAGAGCATTACAAGCTTATTAAGTCTTTTAGAAAACTTGGATTTTCCAGAAAATGTGATCTTGAAGATTATTTTATGACAGAAAGTGGTGATACTTACGATGTTACAATTATGATGTATGATTTGCAGAAAAAGGAATCTTTTGAATTTTAAAGATGGACCTGTTATCTAATGTTTTTACAGGTAAAAGCAAAAAATTTTTTGAAAGGTTAAAGTATAAAAAATTTAAAAACAATAAGGTAAAAATACTGCTTATAAGCTCTAAATACTTCCTTATGGGTGAGATTATAAATGCCCTGAAAGAGCTTAATATTGAGTTTGAGCAGATTTTTATTTTTAACAAGGAGTATTTAACTGAGGATTTTATAAAAATACTTTATGAAAAAATCTCATCATTTAAACCAGATTTTACATTTACAATAAATCACCTTGGTGTTGACACAGAAGGGGTATTAATGAGTCTTTTTGAGAGAATTGAAATGCCCCTTGTGTCATGGTATGTTGATAATCCCAACCTGATAATAAAGCATTACAAAAAAAATGTATCAGACTTTACCACATTGCTTGTATGGGATAGAGATAATATTGATGATATGAAATCTCTTGGTTTTAATAATGTATTCTATCTGCCGCTTGGTGTTGATATTAACAGGTTCAAATATATTTCTGAAGAAGACAATCCTTTTATTTTACTGAAAAAAGATGTTATTTTTGTTGGAAATTCAATGATTGAGAAAGTTAAAAAGAGTTACAACAAAACTTTTTTACCAGAAGAATTAAAAAAATTTTATAAAAAGATAGCTGTTCAATATGTTAAATCAAAAGAACGTATAGTTGAGGAGATAATTAAAAAAGAATTTCCTGTAATATACAGACTCTTCTCTATTGCAGATGAGGTAAACAAGACCAATTTTGAAACTACTATTACATGGGAAGCAACAAGAATTTATAGGTATCAATGTGTTAGAAAGATTATTGATTTTAACCATCTGATTATTGGAGACAGAGGTTGGTTTCAATATTTTAGAGATAGATTCAATTACCATCATGAAGTTAATTACTATTCTGATTTACCTTATATTTACAATATTGCTACAATTAATTTTAACACTACAAGTTTGCAAATGAAAAATGCTGTTAATCAAAGAGTTTTTGATGTACCAGCATGTAGAAGATTTTTAATTACAGATTACAGGCAGCAGATGGAAAATTTATTTGAAATAGGTAAAGAAGCAATATGCTATAAAGATATAGAGGAGATTCCATACTTAATTGATAAATATTTGAAATCCCCCCATGATAGAGAAAAGATAGTTAAAAATGCTTATAAAAGGGTACTTGCTGAGCACACATATCCATTAAGAGTAAAAAAGATCAT
The DNA here is from genome assembly GCA_964543655.1 of uncultured bacterium. Classification (GTDB taxonomy): domain Bacteria; phylum DYJV01; class DYJV01; order DYJV01; family DYJV01; genus CAZBLP01. The sequence goes on along the minus strand of CAZIZE010000012.1, from coordinate 22,073 downwards.
TGAATATGTTAAAAGAATCTATTCATAATATCAAAAATTTTTAACTATTTCCTCTGCAAATTCACTACACTTTACCTCAGTAGTTCCAGGCACCTGCCTTGCAAGATCATATGTAACTCTGCCAGAATTAATAGCTTTTTGAAAAGCAGTTTCTATTAAATTAGCTACTTCATTTTCACCAAGATATTTAAACATCATAACTCCAGAGAGGATTAATGAACCTGGATTAACCTTGTCAAGGCCTGCATATTTTGGAGCAGTACCATGGGTAGCCTCAAAAATCGCAATTTTATCTCCAATATTAGCGCCAGGTGCTATGCCAAGCCCACCAACCTGAGCAGCACATGCATCTGAAAGATAATCTCCATTTAAATTTGGGGTAACAATAACATCATACTCATCAGGTCTAAGCAAAAGCTGTTGAAACATAGCATCAGCTATTCTATCTTTTACTATTATTTTATCTGATTGCTGATTATTTTCATAAGCAATATATTTTGAAAACTCTTTTTCAGCCAACTCATAACCCCATTTCATAAAGGAGCCTTCTGTATATTTCATAATATTACCTTTATGCACAATAGTAACACTTTTTCTTTTATTCTCAATTGCATATTGTATGGCTTTTCTAACAATTCTCTCTGTTTTTCTTTTGCTAATTGGCTTGATACCTATGCCACTGTCATCAGGAATTGATACAGAAAACTTAGATTTAAGAAATTCTATTAATATTCTGGCTTCATTAGAATTAGCCTCCCATTCAATACCAGCATAAACATCTTCTGTATTTTCCCTGAAAATAACCACATTCAATTTTTCTGGATTTTTCATGGGACTTGGTACACCGTTATAATACTTAACTGGCCTTATACACGCATAAAGGTCAAAGTATTGCCTGAGTGTAACATTTAAGCTTCTAATACCACCACCTACAGGTGTTGCAAGAGGACCTTTAATAATAGTTTTAATCTCATCAATTTTTTTTAAAGTATCTTCTGGTAAATATTTACCTGTCTCTTTAAAAGCTTTTTCACCAGCAAGTAGCTCTATCCATTCTATTTTAGAATTTTTAATTTTTTTAAAAGCTTCATCAAAAACAAGTTTTGATGCTTTCCAGATATCAGGACCTGTTCCATCACCTTCTATAAAACCGATTTTATAAGCAAACATAACTCCTCCTATTAATTTAATTCTTCACTAATTTTCAATTTTTCAATAATAATATTTTTCAACTCAATGGCTTTATAATATTCTTTTTCAATTTTTTCAATTTTTTCAATAAAATTTAGAGCTTCTTCAAGCTTATCTTGCAAATATAAAACACCAGCAAGAGAGTATAATATATCAACATCATATTCATGTTTTGCAACAAATTTTTTTAAATATTTTTCTAAAAGGTCATATTTACCTTTTTCTACTGCTATTTTCTCTAAAATCATAATTAAATCAACATTTTCAATATCTTTATCTAATACCTGCTCAATATATTTTAATGATTCTTTTTTATCTCCTCTATAAAATTTTGCTTTTGCAAGACCCTCCAATGCTTTTAAATAATTTTCATCAAGAGCAATAGCTTTATTAAAATATTCTATTGCTTTTTTATAATTTTGGTTTTTTAAAAATAGAAATCCAAGACCAGTTAATGCCCTGATATTTTTATTGTCTATTTTTAGAGCATTGTTAAAGTTGTTTTCAGCTTCTTTTAATTTATCTATCTTTAAATAGTTTTCTCCAAGCTCAGTGTAAATTTTTGCTTTTAATTCTTTATCACTCATTTTTATAATCACCTCTCTAAAAATTCTTTTAAGAAAAATGCCTATAACCTAAATTTTCCATTTTTTCAAACATATCTAAAATTTTTATTTTCACATTTCTTTTTTCTGTTATTACACCTACTTTACTAATTTTAACTTTAAATTTTTTTGAAATTTTTTTTATTTTTTCAAGACTTTCAGGAGTGGTGAAAATTAATTGATACTCCTCACCTGAAAAAAGAGGGATTTTTAAATAATCATTTTTTAAAACCTTTTTTAATTTTTTAAAATTTTCAGATTTTGGAATAGCTTTGGCTGAAATTTCAGCAGATTTTTTACTACAATCTAAAATATGAGATAGATCCTGTAAAAAACCATCAGAAATATCAATCATAGAATTAATCTTACTCTTTAAACATAGAGTTTTAACAAAATCTGGATAAAGCCTTGCAAAGTAGTGCTTTTTGATAAAATATTCTTTAACTTTTGCACAAGAAATAGTAAGTTGATTTAAAATAATTCTGAGCCCAATTTCAGAATCTCCAAGATTACCTGTTACAAAGATATTGTCCCCGGATTCTGCGCCACATCTATTAACAGGTATCTTTTTTATTGTAGAGCCAGTTATAGTAATGGATATGAATAGTTTTGGAGCAGAAGATATGTCACCACCTGCAAGCTTTACGTTATATTTTTGGCTTATCTTTTTTAAACCATCTAAAAGTGATTTAATTTGAAAATCATTTAAATATGAAGGAATACCAAGTCCAAGAAAAAAAAATAGAGGTTTTCCGCCACTTGCTAAAATATCACTTAAATTGGAAATCAATGATTTTGCACCAATTTCAAATAAATTATTTTTTATCACAAAATGAATATCTTCAATAAGAATATCTTTTGAAATCAGGTTGATTTGGCTATTATTTATAAATGCTGTGTCGTCACCAATGAATTTTGAAGAAAATGTTTTTTTTATATATTGAATAAGCTTAAATTCATCCATTAAAAAATTCCTTCCACGTCCCTGTTGCAATCTCTGCATTTGCCATTAATTAAATTAATTAGCTTCACTGAGTATCCCTTTCTTTCAATCAGGAGAGAATTACAATTTGGGCAATATGTGTTACAACCAACACTATCTCTAATGTTACCAGTATAAACATATTTTAATCCTTCTGCTAATCCTATTAGCCTTGCATTTTTAATAGTATCAGGTGGAGTTGGTAATGTATCAGTTAAAAGATAGGTTGGGTAAAAAGCAGAAACATGCCAGGGTATGTAACTATCCACACTTTTAATAAATTTTGCTATTTTTTTTAATTCATCTTCTGAGTCATTATAACCTGGAATTACAAGGGTAGTTATTTCAACCCAGATACCATTCTCTTTTAAAGAAATAATATTGTCAAGAACAGGTTTTAATGATGCTTTGCATATCTTTTTATAAAAATTTTCATTAAAACTTTTAAGATCAACATTGATTGCATCAACCCACTTTTTCATATCAATAATTACTTCTTTGCTCATATATCCATTGGAAACAAATATATTTTTAATCCCATGCTCTTTTGCTAATATACCAATATCCCTTGCAGTTTCATAATATACAGTTGGCTCTGTGTATGTAAATGAAATTGATGGTAAATGGTTTTCAATAACCTCATTTATAATAGTTTCAGGTGAAATTTCATATCCAATAATATCTTTGCACTGTGAAATTTCATAATTTTGGCAATTCAGGCATTTAAAATTGCAGCCAACTGTGGAAATGGAATAAGTATATGAGCAAGGCAAAAAGTGATATAAAGGCTTCTTTTCAACAGGGTCTATATTTTTTGCAATAATTTTATTATAAACAAGTGAATACAGTTTGTTGTTAATATTGGCTCTTACATTGCAAATACCTCTTTTATTGGGAGATACAGAGCAAAAATGATTACATAATCTACACTTTGCAACATTTTTTTCAATGGTATAAAAAATTGCTTCTTTCATCTCTTACCTCTTTAAAAGCTTTTTTATAATAAAGCAGATGTAAAATCTAACAACTTTTTTAAAAAGTGTTTTTATCCAAGTTTACGGTTCAAAGTACATAGTTCAACGTTGAAAGATACTTTAATAACAACAAGTTAAAAATATTGAAATAGAAAATTGTATAATAAATTCCTAATCCCTAAATCCAAATCTTAATTTAACTTTAAACTTTGAACTGATAACTGTAAACTAATTAAGAGCTCTATCCCATAAAATCTCTTGATTCAGGAGTTTGTATTACTTAAAATTAAAAGCTAATTTTTCCCAAATATCTCTATATATTTCAACAGCTTTTTCTGTTACAAAAAAATCTTTGTTATGTAATGGTGGATGATTGTTACTTGTTGCTATTCCTACAATTAAAAATACTCCTTTTGCGATTTTTAAATATTCTGAAAAATCCTCTGAACCCATGATTTTATTGTAATCATTTATTATTTTATAATCTTTTTCTAAAAATTTTTTTAATTTATCTATTAACTCACTACTGTTTTTCACAGGTTCTGTTACAAAATCAAAGCTAATTTCACCCTTTACATTATAAATTTTCTCAATAGCTTTTAAAGAATCTATCATTTTATCTTTTATTAGCGATTTTATATGATTGTTAAAAAATCTAAAAGTACCGGATATTTCAACTTTTTCAGGTAAGATATTTTTAGCAGAACCACAGTTAACCATTGTAAAGGAAATTAAACCATTTTCCATAGGATCTTTAAATCTGCTGATAATTTTCTGACATATATTTATATATTCTGACATTGCCACAACAACATCATTTCCATATTGAGGAAAAGCAGCATGTGTGCTTTTGCCATTAATTTTAATATCAAAAGATGCAGCACCAGCCATAACCTCGCCTTTTTTTAGACAAACATTACCTAAGGGATAATTTGGGTCACCATGCAATCCAAAAACATAAGAGATATTCCTCATTGCACCTTGGTCTATAATAAATTGTGCTCCATTTCCAGTTTCTTCTGCTGGTTGAAAAATGTATCTAATGTTATGTTTTAATTTTTCTCTATTTTCATTTATTGTTTTAAGTGCCAGTAAGAGTCCTGCTGTATGGGCATGATGACCACAGAGATGTTTAAATTCAGTGGAGTTTTTATTAATAGGAAGCGCGTCAATATCAGCTCTAATTGCAATTGTTTTTTCTTTTCCAATATCAATAGTTCCAAAGCACCCAGTTTTAAATATTTTATCTATTTTTATATTTTCTTTTTTTAAAAAATCAACAATATACTCAGTTGTTTTAAATTCTTTAAATGCAGGCTCAGCAATTAAAGAAAGGTCATTTAAAATCTTTAATGCTTTTGACATAATTTTCCCTCTGTAATTTTTTATTGTAAAAATCAACTATTTTTTTTGCTGGGACATTGCCTTGAATTAAAAATAACACTGAATCAGCATAATCCCTGTATGACTCTATTTTGTTATTATTCATGGTTATAAAACTACAACCTTTAATAAAAATATTTTTCCCATCTGAAAGAGGCATGTTTGAAACAAAGGAGAATTCCCATTCAAATGATGCAAGGTTATTGTTAAGAATTTTATTTATTGGTTTAAATTTATAATTAGATGCTTCTTTATGACATTTTTTAAAAAAAAATTCAATTTCTTTAATACCTGTAAAAGTTCCATAAAGACAATCAATATATGTGGAGTTAGTATGAAATAATGAGAGAAAATCTACCACTCTATTTTCTTCAAAATAAAAACAGAATTTATCTATAATATCCATTTAAAATCTCCTACAATTTTTCTTATTTTATCATATTTATCTATGATTTACAATTCTCTTTTTTCCTGTTTTTTTATTATGTTTTTAATTTAATAATTTTCTTTGAAAAAAAATTTAAAATATGCAATAGGTAAAAGAAAATTTTCTTTAATTATGGAAAAAGGGAAATTTAAAGACCTTATACCTGTTTTTGTGTATGGAACATTAAAAAAAGGATTTTCAAATCATTTTCTTCTTGAAAAAAGTTTGTTTCTTGGTAATGCTGAAAGTGTAGAAAAGTATGCTCTCTATATTGGCGAGTATCCTGTAGTAAATGAATATGAAAAAGTATCCACAATTAAAGGGGAAGTTTATCTTGTTGATTTAGAAACACTTGAGAAACTTGATATATTGGAAGAATGCCCGGAATATTATTATAGAAAAATGATAAAAGTTAAGCTGCATGAAAATGGTGAAATTATTAATGCATATATCTATTTTAACAATATTGAAAAATGGAAGCTTGAATTATCAGGCAAATTTGAATAGCTTAAAAATATGTTAGGGAGGTTAATATGTATTATCCTATTTATAGGCCAAGAAGGCTCAGAAAAAATGAAAATTTCAGAGCTATGGTTAGAGAAACATTTTTGAGAAAAGAGGATTTTATCTATCCATTATTTATATGTCCAGGTAAAAATATTAAAAATGAAGTAAGATCAATGCCAGGGATATATCAATTATCCATTGACAATGCAATAAAAGAAATTGAGGAATCTGTTAATTTAGGATTAAAATCTTTTATCCTGTTTGGTATTCCTGAGACCAAAGATGAGATGGGTAGTGAAGCTTATTCTGAAAATGGAATTATACAAAGAGCTGTAAGGGAAATAAAAAAGATATTTAAGGATATTATAATTATTACCGATGTATGTTTGTGTGAGTATACTTCTCATGGTCATTGCGGTGTAGTAAAAAATGGAACTATTTTAAATGATGAAACTCTTGAGCTTTTATCCAGAGAAGCAATCAGCCATGTTGAAGCAGGAGCAGATATGGTGGCGCCATCAGATATGATGGATGGGAGAGTTGGTGCAATAAGAGAAGCTCTTGATGAAAATGGTTTTCAGGATATTCCTATAATGGCATATTCAGCAAAATACTCTTCAGCATATTATGGCCCTTTTAGAGATGCTGCTGAATCTCCACCTCAATTTGGTGATAGAAAATCTTACCAGATGGATATTGCAAATAGCAATGAAGCACTGAGAGAAGTAGAGCTTGATATAGATGAAGGAGCAGATATTGTAATGGTAAAACCCGCCCTTGCATATCTTGATATAATTTATAAAGTTAAAGAAAATTTTAACAGGCCAGTTGCTGCTTATAATGTAAGTGGTGAATATTCCATGATAAAAGCAGCAGCTAAACTTGGTTGGATTGATGAAAAAAGTGTTATGTTAGAGACATTACTTGCTATTAAAAGAGCAGGGGCTGATATAATTTTAACATATTTTGCAAAAAATATAGCCAAAATGTTATAAAATTTTAATAATTTTGCAAAGAAAGCTTGACAAATTTTAAAAATAAAATTAAATAGAACAATGTTTAGAGGAAAACCTGTATGAAAATTTTAAAAAAAGCAAAAACCTTTATAGGGCTTGATATAGGTAAATATGCTGTTAAATTTGTTGAGTTTTCCTTTCAAAAAGAGAAAATCTCTCTGTCTAATTTAGGTCATTCATGTTTATCTTTTGAAACCATTGTGGATGAAATGCTTATAAATACCAATGAAATTATTGATAGAATCAAAACTATTATTTCATATTATAAATTAAAGAAAAACTCTACAGCATTCTCAATTCCAGGAAATGATACTATTATTAAAAGAATTCAGGTAAAAGGTGAAACATTTGATGATATTCAGAGAGGAGTGGAGCTTGAGGCTCCCAACCATATTCCATACAATATTAATGAGATAAAAATAGCTTTTCATATATTTGAGCAGGAGGAAGAATCAGAGCAAAATGATATTCTTTTAATAGCAGTTAAAGAGGAGATTCTTGATGATTATCTCACCATATTAATAGAATCAGGATTAAAGCCAGAGGTTGCTGATATAGACTTTTTTGCAATACAGAACATTTTTGAATATAATTACAAAGAAGATATTGACCCGGCAGAAACTGTGGCGCTTATAAATATTGGTGCTAATTTATTAAATATTTTAATTTTGAAAAATTTTCAGAGTCTTTTCTACAGAGATACAATACTTGGTAATTTTCTACCTTATGAGAGGATTCAAAATACATTAAATCTTCCATATTCAGAAATTGAAAAAATGAAAATTGAAAACAATCCTAATCCTCATATACAAAATTTTATTTCATCAATTAATAAAAATATTACTTCTAATATTGCGAAGGGATTGGATCTCTATCTTTCATCTACAAATGAGGATAAAATTGATAAAATTTTTTTATCAGGTGGTGGAGCTTTAAATAAAGATATTAAAAGGTTTCTAAAATCGAGATACAGTGGTTCTGAAATAGGTTATCTTGACCCATTTAAAAATGTAGAAATTGATGAAAAACTTTTTGATAAAGATTATATTAACTATATAAAACCTCAATTTGCAGTTGCAGCTGGATTAGCACTTAGGGGAATGGATGAATGATAAAAATTAATCTCCTACCAATTAAAGAGATAAAGAGAAAATATGAAATAAAAATTACTATTATTTGGAATGTGGTGATTTTTTGTTTAATAGTTGGTATTTTTTCTGGGGTGTATTTTATAAATGAAACTAAAATTAACAAAATTGACAAAGAAATTGCATATAACAAAAGAAAATTAAGAGAATTAAGGTCATTAAGAATACAGCTTAGAAAATTTAAAGCTAAAAAGAAACTTTTTCAGACTAAATTTAAAATTATCCGGGAGCTTGAAAATTTTAAATTATTACCACCTTACTTAATGGCAATATTTGCTGAAAATATTCCAGAAAAGGTATGGCTGAAATCTTTTAAAGAAGATAAATTTAATATTTCTATTAATGGAGTTGCAATAGATGAGCCAACTATTGTGCAGTTTATAAAAAATTTAAAGAAAACAGGAGCTTTTTCTTCTATAGAATTAATTCAGGTAAGTCAAATTAATTATTTAGGTTATAAATTTAAATATTTTACTTTAAAAATGAATATTAATCAAAAAAAATTGAAAGATATTTTGTAATGAACAAAGATATTATTTTAGACAAATATTTTTCTCTACCTAATTTTGTTAAAATTTTAATTTATGCTTTAATTTGGGTATTAATTGCAGCAGGATTATATTTTACAATTATTACTTCACAATTTGAAACAATTGAGAAAAAGCAGTATCAACTGTCAAAGCTTAAAAGGCAAACTTTAATCATTATTAGGGTTAAGAAGAAATTGAAAAGTTTCCAGGCTGAATTAAAACAATTAGAAAAAGATTTTAATATTGCTCTAAAAAAATTACCTGATACTAAAGAGATACCAAGTTTACTTTTCAATATAAGTGAAATAGGGAAAAAGTTTAATTTAGATTTTCTAAATTTTAAGCCAGGTGCAATTGAAAAAAAAGAATTTTTTGCACAGATTCCAATTTCCCTTAGATTAACAGGCCATTATCATGATATAGCAAAGTTTTTATGGGAAATTTCAAATATGCAAAGAATAGTTAAAGTTAAAACCCTTACATTAATTCCAAATAAAGATAACTCATTAACTTTTAGTGGAGAATTAGAGACATATATATTCCTTAAGGAAAGTGTGAATGCTAAAAAAAGAAAGAAGAAGTAGATTTTATATTTTTTGTTTAATAATTATTCTGCTGTTATCTCTTTTTCTTATAGGATGTGGAGAGGAGAAGCAGAAACCTACAAAAGTTGTAATACCAAAAAAGTTGCTCAAAAGGAAAAAGATAAAAAATAAAAAAATTCAACAAAAAGTTATTAAAGAAAAGAAAAAAATACATAAATTTATATATTCATTGACAACTGAGCGTGATCCTTTTAAACCTTTTTTTATGAAAAATAAAATAGAGGAAAATGTGGAAGACAATGTCCCAGAAACACCACTTACAATGTACAGTATAGCTCAATATAAATTAAAAGCAATTATAAAAGCACCAGGCAAACGTCCGCTTGCAATGGTTGAGACAAGTGAAAAACTTGGATTATTTTTTTCTGTAGGAGATTATATAGGAAAGGAACATTTTAAAGTAATAGCAATAGGTGATAATTATGTTAAATTAGAAAAGAAAAAAAGAGGATTATTAAACGAAATAAAAATAGTAACAAAAGAATTAACATTAGACAATGAAGGAGAATAACTAATGTTTAAATCTACCTTAAAAATCTTGATGATTTTTTTAATTTTATACACTTCAACGGTTCTGGCTGCAAATTATAAAGGTGAAAAGGTTAGCCTTGTTTTCAAAGATGCTGATTTAAAAAATGTGCTAATGTTATTTGCTGAATATGAAAATAAAAATTTTCTGATAGATCAAGATGTTAAGGGGACAATTACTATTAGATTAAAAAATGTTCCCTGGCAGCAAGCATTGAAAATTATCCTTGAAATGAAAAACTTAAAAAAAATAGTAGAAGGGAATGTTGTTAGAATAGTTACCAATGCATATGTCCAAAAAATGTTACAAGAAAAAAGGGAGAGAGAGCTTGAGAAAATCAAAGAGCAGGAGCGTAAGAAGAAACTTGCACCACTTCATACGAAAATAATTAGTGTAAATTTTGCAAAAGTCTCAAATATAAGTAGTAATATTAAATCGTTGCTATCAGATAGAGGCAAAGTTATCACTGATATAAGGACCAACTCTTTTATTGTAACTGATATTGATAGAAACATAAAGAAAATAGAAAAGATTGTAAAAGTTCTTGACAGACCAACTCCTCAGGTTATTATAGAAGCAAAAATTATAGTAATTAAAAATACTGCTTCTAAAGAATTGGGGATTCAGTGGGGTGGTTCATTTGTTCAGAGAATGACATCCAAAGATTTTTTCTACGGAATTACCGGTGCATCTGGTGGAAGCAGCGTTGCCATGCCCACTACAAATATAGAGCCACCTGGTACAAGTCAGAAAGCAGCTAATTACAACCCTATATCAGTACCAGGTAGTTATGTTGTTAATGCACCTACTGTGCAGGCACCTGTAGGTGGATTAGGATTAATTTTTGGTAAATGGGGATATTATAATCTTTCTGTTAAATTAACAGCTTTAAAATCTAAAAATATGGCAAAGGAGATTTCTGCTCCAAAGGTAATTGCCCTTGATAATGAAAAAGCTGTTATTGAGCAGGGGCAGCAGATACCATATAAAACTGTAAGTGATGCTGGGACAAAAACTGAATTTAAAGATGCAACATTAAAGTTAGAAGTAACACCACATATTACTCCAAACAAAATGGTTCTTCTTGATCTGAATTTATCAAAAGATTCCATTGGGCAACAAACTACAGATGGTCCAGCTATTAATACCCAGTCAGTAAAGACAAAACTACTTCTCAAAGATGGTGAGACAGCGGTTATTGGTGGCATTATTTCCAATGCAGAAACTCAGGGACAAGATTCATTACCATTTTTCTCAGATTTACCAATAGTTGGTTTTTTATTTAAAAATAACATAAAATCTAATGTTAAAGGGGAGCTTCTCATATTTATAACTCCACATGTAGTTGAAAGAAAAGTGGCTACAGTTAATCAGTTGCCTTTTAATGATAATGTGCATTATAATAAAATTAGCAAAAATAAAAGTGTGTTAGAAAAAAAAAATGAAAATCTCAACAAGGCTAAAGTATTAATTAATTTAAGTGTTAGGGAAAAGCCGCTTCTTTCTTCTAAAAGAGTTACAATTATTAAAAAAGGTAGAATTGTTACAATTCTTCAAAGAAAAGATAGACCATGGTACTACATTGATTATAAAGGAATAAAGGGCTATGTATTCTACAAATATTTAGAGGAACTTAAGTAATGCAAAATTTAATTTTAATTGGATATATGGGCTCTGGAAAAACATCAGTTGGTAAACTACTTTCAAAAAAGATAAGATATAATTTTATAGACACAGATTATTTAATTGAAAAAAATGAAGAAATGACAATACCTGAAATTTTTAAAATTTTTGGAGAAAAATATTTTAGAAACAGAGAAAATAGATTAATTTTTCAATTAGCAAAAAAAAAATTAAAAATAGCATAATAGCAACAGGAGGTGGATTACCTTTTTACTTAAAAGAAAAAAAGCTTTTGAAAAATTTAGGTATTATAATTTATTTAAAAAATTCAAAAAAAATATTGCTTAATAGAATTTTTAATGATATGAATAGACCTCTCAGGTTTGAAACCGGTCTTTTTGAAAAAAGGCATTCCTGCTATAATTCAATTGCAAATATTGTCATTTCATGTGACTATAAAAGCATTGAAGAAGTGGCAGATGAAATATTGCTAAGAATAAAAATTAAGGAGAAAGAATGAAAGTTGCAAAAAACATGAAAGTAACATTTGAGTACAAGTTATTTGTGGATGGTAATTTGGTAGATGAAAGTAAAGATATGCCTTTTACTTTTATCTATGGTTATTCACAGGTTATACCAGGTGTTGAGAAAAATTTAGAAGGAATGGTAGCAGATGAAGAAAAATCTTTTGAAGTAGAGCCTGCAGAAGGTTATGGAGAGAGACGTGAAGACCTTGTTCAGAAAATTCCAGTTGATAGATTTCCTGCTGGAAGCAATCTTAACCCAGGACAAGTTTATGAAGTTACTGATAGTGATGGAAGACCTCTGCAATTTATGGTTACTGCTGTTGAAAATGGAGAAGTAATAGCTGATTTTAACCATCCTCTTGCAGGGAAAACATTAAAATTTGATGTAAAAGTTACAGAAGTTGCACCTGCTGATGAGAAAGAAATTGCACAGCTTTTGGGATTTGCTACATCTTGTAGCCCAACAGATTGTGGTGGCTGTTCAGGCTGTTAATTTTTTTTATAAACCTGTGTTTCTGGCAAAAGGTGTATAACCTTTTGCCTTTTTTATTTGATACTGAGCAAGAAGATAGTTGCTTACAGTAATGTTATACAAAACCAAATGTAAAATCCAACAGCATTTTTTATAAGTGCTCCTATTTACTGCATAAGCTGTTATTTTGAGGGCTTTAGCCTGAAAAATCTTTTGCTTTAAGGTTGGTTTTGTATTATACAATTTTCTATTTGAAATGACATTTGAACTATTCTTAAATTGTTGTTATTGTACCATCTTTTAACGTTGAACTATGAACTTTGAACTGTAAACTTGTATTAGGGGTTAGGATATAGTTGTTGAGAGTTTGTATTTAAAATTTTGAATTTCAATATATTACTAAAATTTACCATAAATAACTATGAATTATAATTACTAACAACTACTATCAATTTTTTCATAAACATTGAATTTTGGATGTATATAAATAGGAGAGGGATATGTTTATAGTAGCTGATAATCTTACACTATCAAATCCCACTATTTTGCATAATCTTAAAGAGAAAAATAAGAAATTTTTTTATAAATTTTTTGAAAATTGTCAAAAATTTTCAGATTATATTGATATTAACCTTGGGCAAACTAAAAAAGATATTTCAGAGATAATAAAATTTATATTTAAAACATTAAATGAAGTTGGTGAATTTGAGATAGTTATTGATACAGTTAATAGAGATTCAATAATTGAATGTTTAAAATATTGCAAAAATCCTCCAATTTTAAATTCATTTTCCAAAGATGAGAAAAAATTTCAAGAAATCATCCCAATTGCAGTAGAAAACAACCTTGAAGTTGTTGCTCTAATTATGGATAACCATATTCCATTAACAGTAGATGAAAAAATCATACTTGCAACTGAAATTGTGAATGTTTTTACTGAAGCTGGAATTCCATTTAGCAAGATTATTTTGGATCCAATTGTAGCTCCACTTGGCTGGGAGAATAGCTCTATTTATAACCAAAGCAATCTTGAGTTTATTTCAATGGTTAAAGATGCAATTTCACCAGACATTAGGACAATGATGGGTTTTTCAAATCTTACCACTGGCTCCACAGGTAAAAATAGAAGTGTAAAAAAACTTGATTCAATATATATGGCAATGGCATTTTCACGAGGAATAGATTTTAGTCTAATAAATATTTTTGATGTTAATATGCAAAATTGTATAAATTTTATAAAAATACTTAACAATAACCTTATTTTCTCTCCATCAATGTTCAATGAGTAAAGGAAATTATTTTTTAAAAAATTTTAGGAGCACTGTGGGTAAAGCTATTAATGATTTTAAAATGATTGAAAATAAGGATAGGATTCTTGTTGGTTTTTCAGGGGGCAAGGATAGTCTTGCACTTTTTGATATACTTTTTCAGAGAAGAAGTTTTGTGCCAATAGAATATGAGCTTATACCAGTATTTGTTTATAATGGAGAGTTTTCAGAAACATTAGTAGATGTTGAGAATTTTTTTAAAAATTATTACAATTTAAATGTTATTATTAAAACTGTTAAAATTAAAGATTTTGTTGAGTCAGGTAAAAGTAGGGAAAATCCATGTTTTATCTGTTCAAAAATAAGGAGAAAAATATTTTTTGACCTTGCATATCAATTAAAATGCAATAAACTTGCTCTTGGACACAATATGGATGATATGAATGAAACTTTGCTTCTCAATATTATTTTTAGTGGAAACATTAGCACAATGATACCAAAGCAATCCCTTTTTAATGGTAATCTGTCAATTATAAGACCTTTGATATATTTAACAGAAGAGCAAATTTTAAAATATGTAAAGATAAATCAGCTACCAATTATTGAAAAAAAATGTACCTACAGGGGAAAGAGCAAAAAAAGGGAAGTAATAAAAAATTTTATTAATTCCCTTTATAAAGAAAATAGAAAAGTAAAAAAAAATATTGCCAATTCTGTGAGAAATGTTAACCTTGAATATCTTTTATGTAAAAAATAGTTAAAAAGATTTAAATTCCTCAAGTGTAATACAATTTATCCCAATATTTTTCATATCAATTATATTAGCTTGCTTTATCTCTTCTGTTTCTGCTGATGTGGCATCTGTGATAACTGTAACTTTATAATCGTAACACACCCCATCAAAAGCTGTTGTTCTAATACAATTAGGGTATTGAGTACCTGATATAACAATATGTTTGATATTGAGTCTTCTTAAAATGAAGTCAAGCTCAGTATTCATAAACGCACTAAATCGGTTTTTAACAATTTTATACTCTCCCTCTAATGGAGTCAATTCTTTTACAATTTCAGCTCCATAGGTTTTAGGTACACATATTTTTCTTTTATTCATAAAATTTTGAAGCCTAAAAAGCTCAATATCTGAGCCATCAGCCCTATATTCTCTGTAAATATGGAAAATTGGAAAATTTTTACTTCTGCAAAAATTCAGAAGCTCTTTTACCTTGGGGATAACCTTGTGAGCATGATTTTCTGGCCCTGCAAAATCATTTTGCATATCAATTATTAATAGAGCAGTTTTTTCCATATAACCTCCCTAAACAATTATTCTCCCGGAGTCTTTAAAATTATAACCTTCTGGTGAGAAATCATGCTTTAATTTTTCATTTATAAAATTGTAAAATGTTTGAAATATCTTTTCAAAAAAATACTCTTTAATTGTTATTAAATCAAATCTTTCATCAAATATTTTGTAGAATTGCAGATTAAATATTTTAGCAGTTGATTTGGTAGTAATCCCTATAAAATCTATGTTGTTTTTTACAAGGTTGGCAACTTCAAGATGTGTGGTAACCTCCTCTGGATAAAAATGTAAAATATTTTTAGATAATTTTTTAGACTTAAACAGATTTTCTGTAATATCTCTGATTCCTGAACCTTTTTGCCTAAGAATAAACGTAAGACCTTTTTTATTTATATCTTTAATTGAAGATATTTCAAAGTTGGAAACTATGCCAATTTCTCTGTAAAAAAGGTTTATAACAGCATAATCTTTATCAGGGAAAATCTTATTCAAATAAGGAATGTTAAAATCATTTTTTTCAAAATCAAAGAGATGACTAAATGCAAAATGAACAATTCTGTTTTTTAACATTTCAATGCCGTTTTTACTGCCAACAGTAGAGTAAAATAGAGTAGTTTTAGAAAAGTTATAAAAGTGGTTGAATATTTTAGGAAGAATAGGATCATCAGAACCTGCACCAATTAAAATATTACTTTCAAAAAGAGAGAAGGTTATGCCTTTTTTTATATTTTTCAAAGAATCGTATTTAAGAAAGCTTATAAGCTCATCAAATGGAAAGAGCCATTTACCTGTAACTTTAGTTGCAGGGATAAAGCCTTCCTGGGCAAGATTGTAAACTTTTTTTTCGTTAATATTCAGCAATTTTGAAACTTCTGATGTGTTAAGAAATTTTTTTCTTTCCATCTACCTTAACATACTTTCAAATTTATGAAAAATCAATATATTTTTAATCAATAAATTAATCTTATTGATTTTTTAAATCAATAAATATTTTCAATTTGACAGGTGTATTTTATTTGATATTATCTTAAAAAAAGATAAAGGAGAGATATGGTGAAAAAATTATTTTTTACACTAATATTAATTTTACTT
Source organism: uncultured bacterium (assembly GCA_964543655.1). GTDB lineage: Bacteria > DYJV01 > DYJV01 > DYJV01 > DYJV01 > CAZBLP01. The sequence continues at coordinate 5,891 of CAZIZE010000012.1, read as the reverse complement.
TTATTAACCAACGGATTTGCTGCTCAAAAAATTCTTAGAATTGCAGGTGGCACTGCCCATATCCCTATTGTTAAAGAAGTTGCCAAGAAATTTATGCAGGAGCATCCAGACATTAAAGTTGTTATATCAGGAGGCGGAAGTGGTGTTGGAATAAAGCAGGTAGGCAATGGAATAGTTGATATAGGAGATTCAGGCAGAGACTTAAAAAAAAGTGAAATCAAAAAGTATAAATTAATCCCTTATAAAATAGCAATTGATGGGATTGCTGTAATTGTTCATCCATCAAATAGAGTCAATAACTTAACTTTAAATGAAATAAGAGGTATTTTCAGTGGTAAAATTAAAAACTGGAAGGAAGTTGGTGGAAAAGATGTAGTTATTAATGTTTATTCAAGAGGTAAAGAAAGTGGTACAAGGAAAACTTTTGAAAAATTAGCTTTAAAAAATTGCAAAATTACCAATAACGCACTTTTTGTTAGTTCCAATGGTAATATGAAAGTTATGGTTAGCCAGGATAAAAATGGTATTGGCTATTTGTCAGTAGGTTATCTTGATAGCTCTGTTAAAGCCTTGAAAATAGATAATATTTACCCTTCACTTGAAAATATTAAAACAGGTAAATATAAAATTCAGAGGTATCTGTATATGATTCTTTCCCCTAAATCTCCTGATTATGCAAAAAAGTTTATAGAAATGGTTTTAAGTGACTATGGTCAAAATGTAGTAAAAAAGCATCATTTTTTACCAATTAAATAATAGATAATGGTAGATAGATGTATAAAATGGGCAGGGTGGATATTTTTAATATTAATAATGTTATGCCCCTGCCTGTTATTGTATTACTCTTTTCCTTTAATTAAAAAAACTTCTATTTCTGAAATTTTTTTCTCTACTTGGAATCCAGATAACCATATTTTTGGGCTTTATAGTTTTATAATTACGTCATTTTTAATTGGAATTTTATCAACAATAATATCTTTTATTATTGGATTTGGTGTTTCCGTTAATATTTATCTTTCAAAATCAAAACTATTGAAAAATTTTATAACTTTTATGACAGGTATTCCTACAGTTGTTTATGCTTTTATAGGGCTTCTTGTTTTGGTTCCTATTGTAAGAAAATATACTCCATCTCCAACAGGTTTATCAATTTTTACAGTTGTTATTGTTTTATCGATATTAATACTTCCCACTATTGTGTTATATATTGTTGAAACTTTTGACACGGTTTCATTAGAGATAAGGGAGACAGCACTATCTCTTGGAGCAACTGAAGAGCAGTTTTTAAAGAAAATTCTAATTCCTCATTCGTCACGAGGGATAGCAATTTCATTTATATTAGGTTTTGGTAGGGCAATTAGTGACACAATGGTTGCCTTAATTCTATCAGGAAATTCATTGAATACTCCTAATTCAATATTTTCATCAGCAAGAGCTCTGACATCCCATATTGCTCTTTTAATGCCAGGTGAGTTTGATAGTCTGGAGTTTAAATCTATCTTTTTTTCAGGTTTAATTTTTATATTTATTATGCTTTTATTAAATATTTTAATCAGGAAATTTGAAAAATGAAATTTTATGGTAAAATTGCAACTTATACAATAGTTATCCTTTTTATATTTATAGGTTTTTTAACTCTTAAAAATATTTTAGGTGTTAATATATATTCTTCAATAAGGTTAGAGCTTTTTCCCCCTATTGTTGGAACAATTTTAATTACTTTTTTCTCTGTTGCAATAGCCACGCCAGTTGGAGTAGTAACAGGAATTTTTATTTCTGAATATTGCTCATTAAAAATAAAAGAGTTTTTAATATTTATCTTCAAAATGTTAAGCTCATTGCCAAGCATTTTATATGGATTGTTTGGCTTTATAATGATGCTTACTATTAATAAAATCTTTAATTCAGACTTTAAGCCATGCTTCTTTTTATCAGCATTGTCTCTAAGTTTTCTTATTTTACCATACATTGTTCATGCAACAATTGTTGGGTTTTCCCAAATAGATTTTCAATTAAGAGAGCTTCCTCTTACTCTTGGTGCTAAAAAATATCAGGCTATTTTTAAGGTATATTTGCCTGAAGCAATTTCATTTATTAGCTCTGGGATAGCACTTGCAATAGGCAGGGCAGCTGAAGACACTGCTGTTATAATGTTAACTGGAGTTGCTGCATTTGCAGGTATTCCATCCTCTCTGCTTGCTCCTTATGAAGCACTTCCTTTTTTTATATTTTATTCTACACAAGAAAATGTTACTAATGAAAAAATAAAGTTGATTTATCTTGCTGCATTAATTATAATTGTAATTTCTTCAATATTTATCTTTTTGTCAAAAAAGGTTAGATTTATAGGGAATGGAAAATTTAATACTTTCAATTAGAAATTTATTTTTTTCTTATGGTGCGGAAATTATATTTAAAAATTTAAGCATCGATTTTGAAAAGAATAAAATTCATGGAATAGTAGGGAGTTCAGGTGCTGGAAAAACAACTTTTCTCAAAATAATTTCACTGCTATTTAGAGAGTACAGCAATTATAAAATTTCTGGTAAGGTGATTTTTCAAGGAGAAAATATACTTGAATTAAAAAAAGATTTCTATAAGGTAAGACAAAAAATTATTTATATTCCTCAAAAACCAGTTGCATTTAAAACAACTATTTTTAAGAATATTACATTTCCAGTGGAATTATCAGGTAGAGTTAGCAAAAAAAAGTTGTACAGTATAGTTGAACAGGTTTTAATAAAAGTTAATCTCTTTGAGGAAGTTAAAAAAAAATTATTTTCTTCAGCTGAGGAGCTTTCTGGTGGTCAACTTCAACGACTTTCAATAGCTCGAGCACTTACTTTAAATCCAGAAATACTTCTTTTTGATGAGCCAACATCTTCACTTGATGAGAAAAATGTAAAAATTATAGAAGATTTGATTGTTAATCTGAAAAAAGAAACTACAATTTTTTTTGTTTCCCATAATTTAAACCAGGTTAATTCCCTGTGCGATGAAATTTATCAGCTAAAATTTGGAGCATTAGAAAAAATAAGTAAAAATAATAAAATGTAATTTTATTACTAAGTGGAATTGATACAAAACCAACCTTGAAGCAAGAGATTTTTCGGGCTAACGCCCTCAAAATGACAGCTTTTATGGTAAATAGGAGCATTTGTAAAAATTGCTGTTGGATTTTACATTTAGTTTTGTATTATAGGGATAGGCGGCACTTCAAAAGATAAAAAACAGATTAAGACTAAGTCTAATTCTTACCTTGCTATTGACGGCATAGAATTCTCCCAAGATAACATGATACCTTTATGGCTTTTTGGTTTTCTTTATTAAAAATTTTTTTAACTTTAAAGCAGTTTTTGGACTAATATGTTAATGTCAATGAAAAAATAGCTAATCTTCAAACAATTCCCAGTGACCTGTTTTTAGACTTCCTTCTCTTTTTAAAATTCCTTTTTCTTTTAATTTTGCAATGTCTCTTTTTATGGTTTTACTGTTTACTTTTAAAATCTCTGCTATTTCATTTATTGTTATAAACTTATTTTCTTTTATTAGTTTTATAATTTTATCTAATCTTTCTTTTGGGACATTTCTTGGGACTTTTTTGGGGACATTTTCATTGAGCATACCAATACAAGCATCAAAAATTATTTTTAACATAAATTCTATAAAAGGAGTGCTTTCTCCTAATGAACCTGATATTTTTAATGCTTCATAATATTCCTGCTGGTTCTCTTTTATTAAACTTTCAACAGGTATACTTCCAAAAACAGGTTTCCATTTGTATAATATCAAAGTCTGCCAGAATCTGCCAATTCTTCCATTGCCATCAATAAAAGGATGTATAAATTCAAGCTCGTAATGAAAGACACTACTCTTTATCAAAGGATGAATATTGGTATTTTTTAACCATTCAAATAAAGATTCCATTAATTCCGGGACTTTATTTGAAGGTGGAGCAATATGGACTATTGCCTTTTCTCCACCAACACCTACATTTTTATCCCTAAATTTCCCTGAATTTATTAAAATTTCTTTCATTAAAATTTGATGTGCTTTAAGTATATCTTCTAATTTTTTATAGTCAAAAATATCTATTTTTTGATAAAGTTCTATGGCTCCTTTTACTTCTGCAATTTCTTTTGGTGTAGCTAAAACTCTTTTACCTTCTATGATTGCTGTAATTTTTTCTTCATCAAGAGTATTCCCCTCTATCTGCAAAGTCCCTGTAATTGTTTTAATCAAACATTTTTTTCTAAGCTTAGGAGTGATAATGTTTGACCTTGATATTTCGAATATAGTAACCAATTCAGTAATTTTACCAACATAATTCAAAATAGAGTTGGTTATTTTATAAGGTGGCTCATTTTTCATTTTTTCCTCTAACCGATAGAATCTGCGTATTCAGGTGTGACTGGACACTTTTTTTTAGACAAAATTTTTAATTTATATAACATATTTGGTAACTATTTTCAATATATTGTCTTTTTTGGCTAATTAAAAAATCTCCAGACTGTTTTATAATCTTTTTCTCTGTCACATTTGTCAAAAGGAGCGTTGTATATAATATAAAAAATCTCTAACATTAACATAGCCACCTAATCAGAAATTGATTCCTCATTTTCTGTCTTCTATATACTCACAGATTTTATTTATAAGATGACTAAGCAGATTTATTGCTATATCATCATCTTTAACAATTTCTATAATACAATTTTCAACTTAAAATGTCACATAGTTACATCTACATAATTCCATAAATTTTTCTTTTGTCATCTTTTTTAATTCTTCACATACTGCGTTTAGTATATCTTCTAATTTTTCAAATATCCTATTGTGAATTGTATTATTCTTCAACCATTTCCATAGCCTCTCCACAGGATTCAACTCTGGGCTATACGGCGGCTGATATTCTATCTCTATATTTTCAGGTACCTTTAATTTCTTTGATTTGTGCCTGCCTGCTTGATCCATTATTAACAATATCTTTTTATCTTTATATTCCTTTGATAATTCCTCTAAATACAAATTCATCATCTTTGTATTTACTTCTGGCAACAGCAAGCTAAAACTTTCTCCATTCCTTATATCCACACTTGTATATACATAAAAATTTTTATATCCTTGCTTCACTTTTACTTCACAACTTTTGCCTTTCTCACTCCATAACCTTTTTAAACTACTCATTAATCCAAATCTACCCTCATCAAAAAACATTATCTTATAGTTATTTTTTTCACTTGATGCCGCTATTTCCTTCATTTTTTTTAAAGCTTTCCTGTTCTTTTTGGTCAGACTTATAATGTACAGGTCTCGGTCTCCTTAATACTATACCTAATTTATTCAAATTACGCTTTATCGTTGCTATTCCACATCTCACTCCAAACCTCTCTTCTATCTTTATTTGCAATTTATTCAATGTCCAGGATATCTCTTGCCCCTCTGCCGTCTTCCTTGACAATATCCACTCCTTTACCTCTTTCCACTGAGACTCTGTTAACCTTGGGGGGTAATTACCTCCTCGATTATCCTCTAAACCTTTCACTCCTTCCTCTATAAAACTTCTCAACCATCTCAACAACGTCCTTGGTGATATCATAAATATTTTACCTATCTCATCTCCTGTATGTTCCCCATACGCTATTATTGCCAATAACTTCTTCGCTATCTTACCTTCCTTTAATTTTGCATATTCTTGTTTCGCTTTTAATAATACCTCTTCTGTTAAAATTGTCGATGCCATTCTTGACTCCTATGTTTTTGCAATATATTAACATTTTCAAGCAGACTTTTCAAGCGAAAAATTGTATTATACTTTTTTACTTTTTTTATAAAATTGTTAATGCTTCCTTGTAAGTTTTATAGATTAAAAATTTTTATTTGAATTTCTATGT